>JAZGJJ010000053.1 GCA_036482575.1 Thermodesulfobacteriota bacterium | reverse complement strand
AACTTCCATGCCTTGAAGGGCGTCAGCTTCAGGGTGGAGAAGGGCGAGGTCCTCGGTTTTCTCGGTCCCAACGGCGCCGGGAAGACCACGACCATGAGGATACTTACCTGCTTCTTCCCTCCCACGGGCGGCAGCGCCAGGGTGGCCGGCTTTGACGTCTTCGAGCAGTCCAGAGAGGTCAGGAAGAGGCTCGGCTATCTCCCGGAGAGCGTCCCGCTCTACAGGGACATGGTCGCCGAGGAGTACCTCACCTTTACGGCCGCGGTGAAGGGCGTCCCCGCCGGAGAGGTGAAGAAGAGGGTCGATCGGGTGATGGACGAGTGCGCCATAACCCATATGAGAAAGAAGATTATCGGCGAGATGAGCAAGGGTTACCGCCAGAGGGTGGGGCTCGCTCAGGCGCTCGTGAACGACCCCGAGGTGCTCATACTCGACGAGCCTACCATAGGGCTCGACCCCAAGCAGATTATAGGGATAAGGCAGCTCATAAAGGATCTGGGCGGCAGGAGGACCGTTATCCTCTCCACCCATATACTGCCGGAGGTGAGCATGGTCTGCCAGAGGGTGGTCATAATAAACGAGGGCAGGGTCATAGCCGAAGACACGCCCGGGAACCTCACCCGGGGCATCGACAGCGCCGCCAGGATGGTCTTAAAGGTGGACGGCCCTGCCGCCGAAGTCGGGAAGGCCGTCAAGGGAATAAACGGGGTCGAGTCGGTCGAGGCCGCCGAGGGGCAGGAAGGCGACCCGGTGAGGGAGTACGCTGTTTTGCTCGAGAAGGACAAGGACGTAAGGCGCGAGATAGCCGCCCGGGTGGTAAACGGAGGCTGGGGGCTCATTGAGATGAAGCCCGTTGAGATGAGTCTTGAGGATATATTCGTAAAGTTGGTCACAAAAGAGTAAAAAAGTCCGTTGACCGTGGTCCGTCTTCCGTGTCCGTATAAGGAAATTCTTTGCGGATAACGCATCACGCACACGCATCACGGCATTATATACAATGAGGAACATCTACCTTATATTCAAAAAAGAGACCAAGAGCTACTTCTCATCGCCGGTGGCTTACGTGGTCATAGCCATGTTCCTTCTCATATCGGGCTATCTCTTCTACGGTATCTTCGCCTACTTTTCCACCATCAGCTTCCAGGCCCAGATGGACCCGTCCATAGCCAGGCAGCAGAACCTCTTGAACGTCACCGAGAGCGTCGTAAGACCGCTCTTTGGGATTATAAGCATGATAATGCTGATAATGATGCCGCTCCTTACGATGCGCCTCTTTGCCGAGGAGAAAAAAAGCGGCACCATAGAGCTCCTCTTGAGCTACCCCATCTCGGATGCGGAAGTGGTCGCCGGGAAGTTCCTGGCCTGCATGGGTGTGCTCCTTACCATGCTCGGGTTGTCACTGATCTTTCCGGTACTCATCATAGCCTTCGGCGAGCCCGAGATAGGGCCCATAGTAAGCGGCTACATGGGCATGGTGCTGCTCGGGGCCGCCTTCATATCGCTCGGGCTTTTCGCCTCGTCCCTTACCGAAAACCAGATTATAGCCGCCACCGTATCGTTCGGCGTGCTGTTCCTCTTCTGGATGTTGAACCTCTCGGCCCCGTTCGCAGGGCCATGGCTCGGGAAGTTCATAGAGTACGTCACGATGACGCACCACCTCGAGGCCTTCGCCAAGGGGGTCGTGGACACCGAGGACATAATATATTACGGGCTCTTCATCTTCCTCTTTCTCTTCCTGACGCTCAGGATACTCGAGTCCAAGAGGTGGAGGGGTTGAAGATGGATATCGGTTGCCGGGAAAGGCGTTCTATGAGGAGGCATAAGTGAAGGGACGCATACTGCCGTTTATAGGTCTCCTGGGGCTGCTCCTTATGGCCGTGGGCGGGGTAAGCTACGCGGTCATCGGCGAGATGACGACCCCCGTGGCCGTGCTCATCTGGTCCGGCCTCCTGCTGGCGCTCTTCTTCTTCTACGTCTACTTCCCGGAGATAAAGGATGTCATCTCAGGCAGGTCGGCCAGGTACGGCTTCAACATGGTCGTCATGGTCGGCATCTTCGCCTCCATACTCACGATGACCGCCCTGATGTCGGTCAAGTACAAGGCCCAGTGGGACCTCACCAAAAGCGGCAGGTACACCCTTTCCGACCAGACGCTCAAGATACTCAAGGGGCTCGAAAGGGACGTCGAGGCCGTGGCTTTCTACCGCTCGGACGAGAGGACCCGCCAGGAGATGGAGGACCTGCTCGAGATATACGCCTCGCGCTCTTCGCGGTTCAGCTACTGGTTCGTGGACCCGGACAAGAAGCCCGGCACCGCGGATAAGTACGGCGTCACCTCCTACAGGACGACGCTTATGATGAGCGGCGCCAATCGCGAGGCGATAGGCGTGGAGAGCGAGGAGAGGATTACCAACGCGATCCTCAAGGTGACAAAGGACGAGACGAAGAAGATATACTTCTTGAAGGGGCACGGCGAGAACAGTATCCTGAACGACAGGAAGGAGGGCTACAAGGCCATAAGCGAGTCCCTCGGAAAGGAGCGGTTCGAGGTCGAGGAGCTCCTCATTATCGAGGCCGGCGGGGTGCCGGAGGACGCGGCCGTGCTCGTTGTAAGCGGTCCCAAGAAGGAGCTGCTCCCGGACGAGCTTACCGCCATTACCGCCTACGTGCAAGGGGGAGGAAGCGCGCTCTTCATGCTTGACCCCCGGACCGTCCCAGGCGTGGCCGGCTTCCTCGCCGGCTACGGCTTCCACATAGGGGACGATATAATCATAGACACGCTCTCCCAGGTGTTCGGCGCGAACTACCTCGTGCCCGTGGTTACCACCTACGAAAAGGACCACCCCATAACCGAGGAGTTCGACCTCATGACCTTTTTCCCGCTCGCCAGGAGCGTCTCGGTCCAGGTTACGCCCGAGGCGGGCATATACACGCTCATGAGCTCCGGCGATAGCAGCTGGGGCGAGACCGACAGGGAGTCGCTCGAGGAGGGCAAGGCCGAGTACACGGAGGGCACGGACAGGCCCGGCCCCGTGCCGCTCGCGGCCGTTATAACGGTCGAGGCCTTAAAGGAAGGGGATGCCGAGAACGAGGGGAAGAGGATGAAGTACGGCAAGATAGTCGTCTTCGGCGATTCCGACTTCGTTAGCAACACGCACATAAACCTCGCCGGCAACAGGGACCTCTTCCTCAACACCGTCTCCTGGCTCGCCGAAGAGGCCGACCTCATAGCCATAAGAAAGAAGACCACCGGCATGACGCCGGTTATACTCACTTCCACTCAGGGCAGGCTCATCCTCTGGTTCGGGGTCGTCATCCCTCCCACGCTCGTGGCCGTCGTCGGCTTCGCCGTGTTTATGAGGAGAAGACTCGGGAAGACCTCCTGAGCCCGTAAACGTAAGAAAGTCCCTGCCCCCCGGTTTCTATGAATTTTTTCAAGAAAACCATATTCTGGGTCATAGTGCTCGCCGTCGTCGGCGGCTCCTTCTACATCTTCGACAAGGAGACGGAGGACGAGAAGGCCGAGGTGGAGCGGCAAAAAAGGCTTTTCCCCTTCGAGCCCGGGGACGTGACCGTCTTCACCATAACGCGCAAAGGGGTGAAGGCGGTGGAAGAGGGGGAGGAGGGGGAGGAGAGTGCGGTTGAAGAGGGGGAGAAGAAGGAGCAGTCCATCCGTGCCGAGAGGCTTGAGGGAGGGGACTGGGTAGTCGTCTCTCCCGTCGATGCGCCCGGGGACGGGGAGAGCATCGGAACGTTCCTCGAGAGCGTGGTGGGCGCCAAGTGGGACGGCGTGCTCTTCGATGAGCAGACCCCGGAAAAGCTCGAGGAGATGAGCCTCGAGGACCCGTACCTCCGGGTCGAGTTCGTAACGGGCGGCGGCAACGCCACCGTACGGTTCGGGGAGAAGGGCCCCACCCATAACGTGGCCTACGCCCTTATCGACGGCGACCCGCGCATATTCAGGATCCATTCGGATATAAGGGCGGATGCGGATAAGGAGGTCTACGACATAAGGGACAAGACTATCTTCTCCTTCGACACCACGAAGGTCAAGAGCTTCAAGGTGGTGTGGACAGGGGGGGAAACCATAGAGGTCAAGCACCCGGCCGAGGGCAGGTGGGATACGGTGGGGCTTCCCGAGGGGACGACCAATTTTATGAGGGTCATGGAGCTCCTTATAAAATTTAAGAACTCCGATATAAAGGCCTTCGATAGCGAGGCCCCGGAGAGCCTTGAGCCCTACGCCCTCGAAAAACCCAGGGTCAAGATATTTCTGATAGATGAGAAGGGGGTGCGCCACTCGATACTCATTGGCGCGAGGGACAAGAAAAGGCGCGGCATATTCTCCATGAGGGGCGGCGAGGAGGCCGTCTTCGTAATCGAGGAGGAGGTCTTCGACGCGGTGCCCAGAGGCGTAACGGACTTCAAGGTCGAAGAAAAGGAGGGCGAAGATGAAGAGGGCTGACGCTTATATAGTCCCGGCGCTCGTCTTGGGGCTCACGCTTTTTATTGGCTGCGGTAAGGAGGAGGAGAAGAAAGAAGGGCCTCAGAGCTTCGAGGAGTTCGCGGCGGAGATAGAGGTGAAGCCCGAGGAGGTGGCGCCACGGGTCGAAGAAGAGGCCGTGGAGGACGAGAGGCTCCTTATTGTGGGGGCGATAGGGCCCCGGACGGGGGAGCAGGCCGAGTACGGCCTTATGACCTTGGAGGGGGCGAGTATGGCCCTCGATAGCCTTAATGCCTCGGGCGGCATCGGGGGCAGGAGAGTGGAGCTCAGGACCGTCGATAACAGGGGCTCGGACGGCGGTACGCAAGAGGCCATGGCCGGCCTCATCGACGAGGGCGTTATGGCCATAATAGGCGCGCCTACGGGCTGGTCCACCTTCACTCCGGTCTACACGGCGAACGACAGGAGAACGGTCTTCATCTCCGCCGGCACCAGGCGCCACATAGGCAGGAGCGGTCCCTTCGTCTTCAGATATAGCCTCCCGGGCGAGAGGGCGGCCGAGGGGCTTATCGAGTACTGCGTCAAGGAAGAGGGCTATAAGGAGTTCGCGCTCGTAACGGTCATGGAGGACGAGGCCCTTAACGTATCGAGCTTTTTCAGGATAGCCATACAGAATGCCGGGGCGGCCATCAAGACCGAGGGGCACATCTTCGCGGACCCCGACATCCCCGCGGCCGTGAAGGAGTTGAAGGGAAAACTTCCGCTCGACGCGGTCGTCTTCGTCGGAAGCTCCCGAAGCGCCGGACTCTTCTTAAGCGAAGCGCGTAAGCAGGGGGTAAAGCTCCCGCTTATAGGCGGCGAGGAGCTGCATACCGAAGAGTTCCTCAGGGCCGGCAACGGCGTGGAGGGCTCTCTCGTCTACGCCGGCTTCTCCCCGCTCGACGAAACCCCGGCGGTAAAGAGCTTTATCGACTCCTATAAAAGAAAGAAGAAGGGTCTGCCGCCCGCGACCTTTGTCGCCGAGGCGTACGACTCCTTCATGCTCGTGGCAGACGCCGTAAAGAGGGCCGGCTCCACAAGGCCCGGCGAGGTCATGGCCGCCATGATGGATACGAAAGGGTTCGAGGGGATAACCGGTATCGCGGACATGGACGATAAGGGGGAGATCACGAGGGACCCGTACATATTGAAGGTCGTTATGAAAAAGAACGGCCCCGCCTTCTCCCTCGTGAGCGCCCCGCACCACAGGTCCGTTCCCGGGGCGGAGTAGTAGGATGACGTTCTTCTGGAGCGTCATAGGCGTAGTCCTTATAATTGAGGGAATACCGTACTTTATCTTCCCGGGAAAAGTGAAAAACTGGGCTCAGTTCCTCCAGGAAATACCCGAGAGGACGCTCAGGGTCATGGGCTTTGCCTCCATGGGCGTGGGGCTGGTGCTGCTCTATGTCGTCAGGTACTTGAAGTGAAATGCCGATATATAAATAAGGTCGCCTGCCTGGCCGCCGTCTGTCTATTCCTCACCGGTTGTCTGGATATCCGTACCCGTCCCGCTCCTCCCGCGCGGGGGGGCGAGTGGGAGGATAAGGTGGGGGTGGATGAGAGCGAGGTTAAAGGGGAGAGGATACGGGTCCTTATCTTCAGGAGCGGGACGGGCGTCGATATAGAGGGGAGTTCGGCGGGCGCTAAGCTCCTTATAAGGAGGCTTCCCGACGGAGGGGTTACGGTAAACGGAAAGCGCGCGCAGCTGCCGCTGAGTTTTCCCCCGGACGGCGGGCGGGGCGGGGCGGCGGGTGCCATATACGTCAACAAGAGACCCTACCGCGGCACTATCGAAGTGCATATGGGCGAGGGGAAGGATGAGGGGAAGCTCCTGGTCGTTGACGAGCTGCCTTTAGAGAGCTACCTCGTGGGCCTTATAAACAGCGAAGTCTCTTCGAAGTGGGCGCCGGAGGCCATAAAGGCGCAGGCCGTGGCGGCACGCACCTACGCCCTCCACCGGAAGGAGAAGAGGGCCGGGGCCCTCTTCGACCTTACTTCAACCCACCTCGACCAGGTCTATATGGGCGCGAAGCTCGAGGACGTGGCGGCCTACAGGGCGGTCAAGAGCACGGAGGGAGAGGTGCTCATCTATAAGGGGGAGCCCGCCCTTACCCTGTATCACTCTAACGCCGGGGGCAGGACCGAGGCCGCAGGCGAGGTATGGGGGTCGGACTACAAGTATCTACGGCCGGTCAAGAGCCGTTACGACAAGCTCGCGCCCAACTTCGAGTGGGAGACCGCGCTCACCAGGGGCTCGCTCGAAAAATTTATCAAAAAAGCCGGCTACGACCTGGGCAAGCCCAAGCGTATATACGTGTTGAGGAAGAGCTCGACAGGCAGGGTGAAGACGGTCCTCATAAAGGACGGCAGGGGCGGGGAGCTTACCCTTACGGGCGAGAAGCTCAGGAGTACCATAGGGTATGCGATCTTGAGGAGCACGATGTTCAAGGTCAAGAGGTCCGGCGAGACGTTCGTCTTCAAGGGGCGCGGCTCGGGCCACGGCGTGGGGCTCTCACAGTGGGGCGCGAAGGGCATGGCCGAGGACGGCGACTCCTACAGGAAGATACTCAAGCACTACTACCCCGGCACGAAGCTCCGTAAGCGCTGGTAGAGGTGCCGCAGCTTTATGGACCCCAGGGACTTCCACTACCACCTCCCCCAGGAACTGATAGCCCAGTACCCGCTCCCCGAGAGGGACGCCTCCAGGCTTATGGTCCTCTCGCGCGAGACCGGCTCGATCGAGCACAGACGCTTCCCCGACATAAAAGAGTATTTAAAGGCGGGAGACCTCCTCATATTTAACGACACGAAGGTCATTCCGGCGAGGCTCCTCGGGAGGAAGCCCACGGGCGGCGCCGTGGAGCTGCTTCTCATAAAGAAACTTTCAACGGTTGAGAACGGGGAGCTCTGGCAGTGCATGGCAAGGTCGTCCAAG
>JAZGJJ010000052.1 GCA_036482575.1 Thermodesulfobacteriota bacterium | reverse complement strand
CCCCCATGTCGTATTCACGGCGTTTCTTCGGGTCCCCCAGTACGGAGTGGGCTTCGTTTATCTCCTTGAACCGGGCTTCGTTCTCTTTGTCGTCGGGGTGCAGGTCGGGATGATACTTCCTGGCGAGGCTGCGGTAGGCCTTCTTTATCTCTTCGGCGGTGGCGTCCCCGGCCACGCCCAGCACTTTGTAGTAGTCTTTTCTCTGCATGCGTTTTTACGGGCGTAGCCGGGACGATAGGTGTACGTTTATTCCGGAGGGTTCTGCTTCTCCTCGACCACTTCGGCGTCGACAACCTCGGCGTCGACCTTGCCCGCCTCCGGGGCGGCTTCGCCCTCCTCCCCCCCCTCCCCCTCCGGGGCCTCGGCGGTCTGCTTATAGAGGGTTTCCCCCATCTTGTGCGAGGCGGAGTTAACGGCCTCCGCGGCCTTCTTCAACTCCGCCGCGTCGTCCTTCGCAAGCGCCTCCCTGGCGCCCGCTATCGCGTCCTCGACCTCCTTCACCTCGGCCTCCGGGAGCTTTTCCTTGTTTTCGTTAAGGACCTTCTCGGTCGAGTAGATAAGGGAGTCGAGCTTGTTCCTCTCGTCTATAAGCTCTTTCCTCTTCTTGTCCTCCTCGGCGTGCCCCTTGGCGTCCGTTACCATTTTATCCACCTCGTCCTTATCGAGCCCGCTCGAGGCGGTAATGGTTATCTTCTGCTCCTTGCCGGTGGCCGTGTCCCTGGCCGAGACGTTCAGTATGCCGTTGGCGTCGATGTCGAAGGTTACCTCCACCTGTGGCATGCCTCTCGGGGCCGACGGTATGCCCACGAGGTGGAACCTCCCGAGCGTCCTGTTGTCCGGCGCCATGGACCTCTCCCCCTGGAGCACGTGGATCTCGACCTGCGTCTGGTTGTCCGCGGCCGTGGTGAAGACCTCTTTTTTCTTGGTGGGGATGGTGGTGTTGCGGTTTATGAGCGCGGTCATGACCCCTCCGAGCGTCTCCACGCCCAGCGAGAGCGGGGTAACGTCCAACAGCACCACGTCGTCCACGTCTCCGGCGAGCACGCCCGCCTGTATGGCGGCCCCCACGGCCACGACCTCATCGGGGTTCACCCCCTTGTTGGGCTCCTTGCCGAATATCTCGGCTACCATCTTATGGATAGCCGGCATCCTGGTCATGCCGCCGACGAGCACCACTTCGTCTATGTCCGAGGCCTTGAGTCCCGCGTCGGCAAGGGCCTGCTCGCAGGGCTTGCGGCTCCTCTCCACGAGTTCCGAGGTAAGCTGCTCGATCTTCGCCCTCGAAAGCCTTATGACCATATGCTTGGGCCCGGTGGCGTCCGCGGTTACGAAGGGCAGGTTTATCTCGGTCTCCGCCACGCTCGAGAGCTCTATCTTGGCCTTCTCCGCGGCCTCCTTGAGCCTCTGGAGCGCCATCTTGTCCTTCGAGAGGTCTATGCCCTGGTCCTTCTTGAACTCCTCGACGAGCCAGCTTATTATGCGGTGGTCGAAGTTGTCGCCCCCGAGATGCGTGTCGCCGTTGGTCGACTTGACCTCGAAAACCCCTTCGCCGACATCGAGTATGGAGATGTCGAACGTGCCCCCGCCGAAGTCGAATACCGCTATCTTCTCTTCCTTCTTCTTATCGAGCCCGTAGGCCAGAGACGACGCGGTGGGCTCGTTTATTATCCTCTTTACGTCGAGCCCCGCTATCTTCCCGGCGTCTTTTGTGGCCTGGCGCTGGCTGTCGTTGAAGTAGGCAGGCACCGTTATTACCGCCTCGGTCACGGGCTCGCCGAGGTAGGCCTCGGCCGACCTCTTGAGTTTTTGCAACACCATGGCCGATATCTCCGGCGGCAGGTACACCTTCCCCATGTTGGCCGACTTTATGACGGCCCTGCCGTGGTCGTCCTTCTCCACATGGTAGGGCACCATCTTCATCTCTTCGTTGACCTCGTCGTAGTTCCGGCCCATGAACCTCTTTATCGAAAATATCGTATCCTCCGGGTTGGTGACGGCCTGCCTCTTGGCGACCTGGCCGACGTGTATCTCCTTATCCCTGGTAAAGGCCACCACCGAGGGCGTAATCCTGTTGCCCTCCTCGTTTACTATAACCTTCGGCTCCCCGGCCTCCATAACCGCCACGACCGAGTTGGTGGTGCCGAGGTCTATACCTATAATCTTTCCCATCTTTTATCCCCTCCTGGTAGTTTACTATAGTCGGTTTACGGACCCCTGTCAAACCCCTCGCGCATCCGCGCGGGGGTGGGGCCCCACGTGTATAATGTAGGGAGCAAACCCCCGAATGTCAAGGGCCGGGGGAAATTCCCGGAAATTTTTTTCCGGACGTTGTAACCCTTCTGATTATATGGTATTTTCCTGTATGGTGGAAGGGTTTGGGATGGAAAGAGAAAGCGAAAAAAAGAGAGCGGCCGGGGCGGCCGGGCCTGGGGGAGCGGGGCTATTTATCCTCATTCTGGCGGTCGCCCTCGGGGCAGCCGCCCACAGGAGAAATTCCGTCTTTCTCGACGACGTAACGCTCTGGAGCGACGCGACGGCCAAGAACGCCTCGAGCGCGAGGGGCCACTACAACCTCGGGGTCACCTACCAGCGCCTGGGACGTACCGACGACGCGATCGGAGAGTACAAAGAGACCATCGGGCTCCGGCCCTACCTGGCGGACCCGCACCTGAACCTCGGCAACGCCTACCTCAAAAAGGGCCTTATGGAAGAGGCCGCCGTCGAGTACGGGGCCGCCATAACGGCCGAGCCGTGGAACGCCTCCGCCCACTACAACCTCGGGCTTCTCCACGCGAGGCAGGGGAGGACGCTTCCGGCGATAGAGGAGTACCGGGAGGCCTTAAGGCTCAAGCCGGGCCACGCAAGAGCCCGTAACCACCTCGGCACGGCCTACCTGAGGCTGGGTAAGCCCGGCCCGGCCGCCGAAGAATACGCGGAGGCCGTAAGGCTCGACCCCGGTCGCGCCGAATACCGCTACAACCTCGGGACCGCCCACGCCATGAACGGCTCCCACGACGAAGCGATCCGGGAACTGAGTGAGGCCCTTCGCATAAACCCCGACTACCCGGAGGCCCTAACCAACCTCGGCAACCTCTACGTCCTCACCGGGCGGACGGGCGAGGCCATAGAGACGTACGAAAAGGCGCTCAGGCTGGACCCCGGCCTGAAGGAGGCGCACCATAACCTCGGTCTCCTCTACGCGGAGAAGGGGCTTACGGACGAGGCGGATAAGAAGGCGCTGGAGGAGCTTAAGGACCGGTAGTTTCCCAGGGTCGAAGAAGGGACAAAAAAAGGGTTTGCACTATAAGAACGTGCAAACCCTGCGGATGGTCTGACCGGGGAGGGAGGAGCCTTAGTGGAGGCTCGTGGGCTCGCCCTCGGCGGAGTGGCCGGTGTCGTGGCCGACGGCGTCGGTGGCGTGGCCGCCGCCGTGGTGGCCCTTTTCATGGTCCGCGTTCAACATGCCCTTGGGGAGCTCCGGGGCGGGCTCAGGCGCTATCTGCTTGAAGCCCGGCTGGACGTCGTGGGGGTTGTGGCACTCGGTGCAGACCCACCACCTCTTCTTACCGCCCGGCTCCCAGGAGCCTATGCGCTTCCCGTGTATGCCGTCCCTCCAGTCGCGGAATATCTGGCCGTGGCACTTGCCGCAGAGTTTTTGCGGCTGGTTAAAGCTTATCTCATTGCCCCTGTGGTCTATAAGCGTGTCGCGGTTGGTTGGGTTGTGGCAGTCGAGGCACCAGATCGCCCCCCTGCCGTGCTTCAGGTCCTTGGGGTCCCTGGGCGCGTAGGCCTCATGCGGGTACATCTCGGAAGTAATCACGCGCGGGTTGCTGTCCTTGGGGAACGGGACCATCGTACCGTTATGGCATAGACTACAGGGCATGTAGTACATAAGGTTCTTGCCTCCGGCGTCGGCCGGAACCCTCGGTTTTACGACGGCCTCTTCGTGCAGGTAGTCGGCCTCTATGTCGGGCATCTCGCCCATGGGCTGAGTACCGTCGAACGGGTCGCCCCACCAGAGTACGCCGCCCGTTTTATCCGAGCACTTGACGTTCGGGAGGCCGGGCTCTATCTCGGTCTTCTGGACCCTGGTATAGCCCTCCCTGCTCTCGAAGCACTCCCCTTCTTCGGCCGAGGCCGTCCCCACGAGTCCCCCGAGGAACACTAAGGTCAAGCCGCACGCTATAAGTATCCTGATAATCATGGCTCTATTCTTTCTTCCCCCCCCCTCCCCATTTGCCCTTATCCCAGGGCTTGGGGCCGGTGGAGGCTGCATCTTTCGGGGCCGTGGCCGCCGCGTTACCCACCACGGGCACTGCCGCGGGCCCGCCGGCTCCGTCGTCCCCGTTGTACCTGATCTCGCCGGTCAGTATCCCGACGGAGAACTTAAGGAGTATGGTGAAGACCCCAAGCCCTATGGCCCAGCTGCCGAGCGAGATGAATATCTCTATCCACGACGGCGTGTACTCGGTGAACTCGCCTATGGGGCTCGGTATGAAGCCGGGCAGGAGGAGCCCCATTCCCTTTTCGATCCATATGCCCGCGAACGCCAGTATGCATATGTACGGGAGTATATTATGGTTCTTCCTTATACTGGGTATCAGGAACAGTATGAAGGCCGTTATCATCGACAACAGGGAGACCCAGAACCAGGGCACGAGCTTCGTCAAGCCGTGCATCCCGAACATCAGGTACTTGAGCGAGAACGAATGCTCGGTGCTCGGGTAGAGTTCGGTCACTATCTCGGAGAGCGCGAGGAAGAGCGCTATACCCAGGCACCAGGTGATTATCTGCGAGAGGAGGTTTATGGCCTCGTCCGCTATCTTCAAGGTGGTGTTCTTCCTTATTACGAGGAACGCCACTATAATCAGGCAGGGTCCGGCGGCGAACGCCGTGATTATAAACTTTATCGGCATGACCGAATGGAACCACATGGGCCGGGCGGGCATGGTGTTGATGAGGAACGCCGTGACCGTATGGATACTCAGGGCCCAGACCATGGTCACGTAGACAAAGGGCATGTAGAACCTCTTGTTGATCTCCCTGCCCGCGTACTTCTTATAGAGGTAGTAGAAGGCGCATATGAGGTTAAGGACCAGGTAGGCGTTAAGGACCATCACGTCCCATGTGAGCATCGAGTTGGGCCAGTTGAATATGCCGTGGAAGTACGGTATCGGCGCCCAGCTCGGGATCATGTGCCACGCCCTGTCGGGTCTGCCCATGTGCGCCAGCACGAAGAGCAGGCACATCACCACCGCGGCGATGGCAAGGCATTCGCCGAGGACCACTATCTCTTTAAGCTGCTTGTGCTTGTAGATATAGGCCGGGAACACGACCGTCACAGCGGCCGCGGCCACGCCGACAAGGAAGACGAAGTTGGCGAGGTATATGCCCCAGGTGACCTGGTCGGTCAGGCCCGTCACTATCATGCCCTTGGTGGCCTGATGGTACCACCCGTAGGCCCAGAGCATGACGAAGAAGCCGAGGAAGCCCAGCCAGGCGTAGTACTTCGGCCCGCCCTTGAGCGCGCAGATGGCGAGGTCCTTGCAGAAGTTTATCTTCGACTTTACGTTCATCTCTTTCGCCTCAGTCTATGAAGTAGAAGAACTTGGGGTACGTATTCAAGTCGGCCCTTATCCTGAAGACCTTTTTCTTGTCCAGTATCTTCCTTACCTCGCTATTGGGGTCGAGCAGGTTGCCGAACTTCCTGGCCCCTACGGGGCAGACTTCCACGCAGGCCGTGTATCTGCCGCGCCTGGTCCTCTGCAGGCAGAAGGTGCATTTTTCGACGACACCCTTCATGCGCGGCCTGTTGCCGAGGTAGTGGGTCTTCGGGTTCATGTCTTCCTTGGGGAGGTTGGGCTCGCCCCAGTTGAAGCGCCGCGCCCAGTAGGGGCAGACGCCCATGCACATCCTGCACCCGATGCACCAGTTGTAATCTATAACGACTATGCCGTCCGGGTCGCGGTAGGTCGTCCTGACGGGGCAGACCTTGACGCACGGCGGCTTTTCGCAATGCATGCACTGCATGGGGAAGTAGAAGGCTTCCTTTTCCGGGACTTTTTCGGGCTCGTAGTAGTGCTGGCCTTCGAGCACCACTCCGGCGGGCTTGTGGGCGTTGCCGCCTACCTGCACGCCGTAGTCCCTGGGGTAGCCCTTGTCCATGTCCGACTCGGAGAAGTTCCCCTTCTCCATCCTTATGACGCGTATCCACTGGATCTCGGTGGCTTCCCCATCGGGGTGGTGCCGGGACTGGTTGTTTTCCTTGACGCAGGCGTGGACGCAACGTCTGCATCCGATGCACTTCTGGATATTAAGGGCGTAGCCGAAGAGGACGCCTTCCTTGGCGGGGATGCCGTCCACGGTGGTCTTCTTGCCGTACTCCTCGGTATAGCGCGTTTCGAGCCTGTCTATTGCGTCCTTCTTCTCATCCTCGGTCATGAGGCGGTAGTTCGCCTGGAACCATTCGGCCCACGTGGCCTTGGCCTCGGCCTAGTTCGAGCCCGTGAGGAGCGCCGCGGCGCCCGCCAGGGCCGAGGTGCCG
>JAZGJJ010000051.1 GCA_036482575.1 Thermodesulfobacteriota bacterium | reverse complement strand
ATTTACGATATTTGTTTGCCTCGGCAGCCGAGGGCTTGACTATCCAGGCGCTTGTCGTCCCGAACTTTTCGGATATCCTCTTCCCTGCCCTCCCGGCCTCATCCTTGGTGGCGTAGAAGCCGGTCCTGAGCCTGTGCCACTTCCGGCCGTCTTTTATGAACTCGGTGGTGTAGGCATTATAGCCCGCCTTACGGAGTTTGTCCCTGAGTTTATTGGCTTCGTTCGCGCTGATAAAAGATGCCACGTTTACGGCCCAGGGCTTCTTTGCCGGGGCTACGGCCGTCTTGGCGGTCTTTTTGGGGGCCGGCTCAGGCGGCGCCGGCTTGGGCTTTTCAGGTGTTTTGGCTATTGGTTCGGGTTTTACCGGCTCCGGTTTTGCTGGTACCGGCTCGGCGGGCGCGGGCTTTGCCGGAGCCGGTTTTGCAGGAGTCGGCTGTGTGGGTGTCGGCCCCGGAGGCACCTCTATCTTTATCCTTTTCGATACGAGCTGGGGCTCGGCGGGGGGCGTCTCTTGGCCGAGGTACAGATACGCCCCCGCCCCCGCAAGAGCTACAACCAGCAGAGCCGCTAAGAGCTTCGTCCTCAATTGCCCACCTCCTTATCGGTGTCGTATTTTACTATCCTAGGGGTTATAAAGACCAGAAGCTCTTCATTCTGGGTGTTTTTAAGGTTGCTCTTGAAGAGCCATCCCAGCACGGGGATATTTCCAAGAAGCGGCACGGCATCATTAGCCTCGGTGGAGGTGCTCTTGTAGAGCCCCCCTATGACCGCCGTCTCTCCGTCCTTGATGATGATCTTCGTGGTAGCGCTCTTCTCCGAGATCCCGGGTATCCCGTCCACGGTACGCGAGAAGTCGGGGTCGTCTTTTTCAGTGTGTATTTCCATTTGTATGTAGCCGTCGTCGGATATCCTGGGCGTTACTTCAAGGTCTATGCCGGTCTCTATCTCCTCCACCCCTTCACCAGTGTTGTACCCCGACGTATTTCCACGCACGGTACCAGTGCCCGTGCCCTGGCCGAGGACGACCGACTGGGGTGTTTTGACCCTGATGGTCAGGCCGCTGTGGATTGTCGCCGTCTCGTTGTTCAGGGCGGATATCCTGGGCCGGGAGATTATCCTAAGCTGCCCCTTCCTCTCGGCGGCCGATAGCTCAATGTCCAGAATGAGGTTATCCGAGATGCTTCCCACTATAAGTCCCACCCCCGCGGTGGGGGCGACGGCCGGCAGGTTTACGGCATAGTTCCTGCCCGTAAGCGAGTTGGGAAGGAGCGGGCTGCCCCCTATGGTGTCCCTTCCGGAGGAGTATCTTCCTCCCCACTGCACCCCGAGTTCCCTTGCGAAGTTGGTGTTGGCCTCCACTATCCTGGCCTCTATAATGACCTGCGCCGTACGGACGTCGAGGGTCTCGAGGAGCGTGGTGATATCGTCGATGCTGTCCTCTATATCCCGGATGATGATGCTGTTGACCCTGGTGTCGGCCGATATGCTGCCCCTTCCGCTCAGCATGGACTGTACCTGCGCGACCACCTTTTTCGGGTCGGCGTAGTTAAGCCGCACCACCCGGGTCTCTATCTCGTCGAGCTCGTCCCCTACACGTCCGATATCCTCTTTTTTACCCACCCAGAGCACGTTATTGCGTATAGCGTAGCCCAGGCCGTTGGCCCTCAGCGTTACCTCCATCGCGTCCTTGAAGCCTATGTCACTGAAGCTCAGGGTGACATAGCCCTCCACGCCCTTTCCTATTATTATGTTGAGTCCGCCCTGCTGGGCAAGGGCCCTCAAGACGTCCCGTATATCGGCATCCCTCACCTCTATGGTAAAGAGCTTTTTTCCCCCGGCGAGCTTGTTTTCGACGTCGGAATTGGCCGCATGCAGAGGGTCCAGGGCCAGGAAGGCGAGAAGGAGCACCAGGGCGGTTGCGGCTATTTTAGGGTATCTCATACGCATTATCTCTGAAGCCCTGGGATATCGACCAGTTCCAGCCGGGTTTTTTCGCCGTTACCAAGGAGTATAACATGACTCTTTCGTATATCAATAATTTTTTGGTCCCCTATGACGCTTCCTATGTATACGATTTTATTGTCGATAATCGCCGACGGGTTTTCGGAGTTATAGAATATGCCCAGGAGGTTCATCTCCGGCGCCTCCACGTCCTTGCTTGGGGGCACAAACGGGTCCCTGCCCCAGGAGACGGACGGCTTCTCGGTGGGTGGCAGTTCGCCGACGATGGAAAGGGCCTCGGAGGCGGCGGCCCTTCCCGGTTCAAGCCCCAGAAGCACGAAGGCCACAAGGTGGAGTATATGTTTTTTATGTTGCATCTCTCTATCTCTACGGTCCGTTCAGGACATAGGCGCTCAGGTATAGCTTTATCGAGACGAGCCCCCGGGTGTTGCCCTTCGAGTCGATGATGAAGTTGTCGATATCCATGACCCTGTCCAGCTTGCCGATCCTGTCAAGGTAGTTGGCGAAGGGTTTGTATTTGGAGTCCAGATCTATCTGGAAAGGCACCCTCGTGTACTCGCCCCTGTCTTCGATCGACAGCGGTTTGACCGCGGTTACCTTGACCCCCTTCAGCCCGTTGCGTGTTATATCCGCCAGTAGTTCCGAGAGGTTCTTCTCCGTGGGCAGTTTTCTTTTCAACTCTTCGACCCTGTCCTCTATGCGCCTTATATTGACCGCCGTCTGTTCGAGCTTGATCTTCAAGGGTCCCGTAGTTTGTATCTCCGTCTTAATCCGTGCGATATCGGAGTTGACCTCGGACGCTTTGATGCCCAGGCTCCTTTCCTCCACGGTGTTGTCCTTATAGACGCTCACATAGAGAAGGAGGGTAAAGGACAGGAGTATGAGTGCCGCCAGGATTTCCTTGCGGAACTCGTTCAAGGACTCCATGTTCAGTCCGCCCAGTGCGTTTGAAAGTCCCTCGCTCACGGCGTATACCTCCGCAGTTCCTCAGTCATATATTATGTCCTCCACCTTCTTCAGTTTTGCTACGGCTTCGAAGTCGTAGAGCGCCCGTCCCTTGAACTCCCTCTTCTGGGAGTAGGATAGGCCTATGTCATGGAAGTAGGGCGAGTTCTCGATCACGAAGACGAAGTCCGCGACCGCGGTGTTGGATATCGCGGTCCCGATAAAGCGCACTTCCTTGTCGCCCCCCTTCCCGTCCGCATCGGCCGTGGCAAGCCCCCGGAGCCATACCTCTTTGGGGATGCTGAGGCTCAGCACTTTCATGACGGCGAGCCACGATATGCGGCCCGAGACGAGCGAGGATATTATATCGAGCCTGCGCTTCAGGGCCGCCTCCTTCTTCCGTACGGCGTTTATCTGCCTTACGAGCCCGGGGTACTCGGTATTCCTCGCGCTGAGGGTCGTTCTTTGCGCCTCCAGGCTTTCAAGTTCGGCTTCTCTCCCGGCTATGCGCTGGCCCTGGTACAGGTAAACCCCGGCAAGGGCGGCGAGGTAGATGAGCGCCATACAGCCGAGCACGAACCTCACCCGCCTGAGGCGCCACCCCCTCTTTATCTCGTCCGGTATCAGATTTATTCCTTCGGTCAAAGCGCGTCCTTTCTGGTGGCAAGCCCGGCCGCGACACTCAGGTACGGGGCGATGGTCCCGAGCCCCTCCAGGTCGAAGCCCGACGGTATCTCAACGTTCCTCAGGGGGTCGTCTACATAGCAGGGTGTGCCCGTGAGTTCCGAGAGGTAGTGGTCCAACCCCTTCAGGGCCGCCGTCCCCCCCGAGAGGAAGAGTTTTTCCACGGCACCCTCACGGAACTGGGCGTGGTAGTAATCGAACGACCTGGTTATCTCCGAGCCGAGGCCCTCTATATAGTCGGTCAATATGTTTTTCACCCTGGCGTCCTTTCCGTCTTCCGCCTCTCCCAACCCCTGGGCGCGTTTGTCGGCCTCCGCCTCCTGTTCGCTTTCATCGAGGCCGTTCGCAACGGCGAGTGTCATGGCGTCTCCCCCGTACGGGAGGTCTCTTACGAAGCGCAGGTGGCCGTCCTTCATGACTACCAGAGTGCTCTGGAACGTGCCCACGTCGAGCATCGCGTAGTTGACGCCGGTCTCCCACTCGTTGTTCATGTCGAAGGAGGCAAGGAGTGCGGTGGGCAGCACGTCTACCACCCTTACATCGAGGGAGGCCTTTTTGAACGTGGCCATCGTGCGTTCCACGGCGTTTTTTTCCACGGCAAAGGCGATAAGCGAGAGCTTGCCGTCCACGGTCTTCCCGGTGTTGACGTAGTCGGCTACAAGCTCGCTCGCCGCGAAGTCGACGTCCTTGCGCAACTCCCACCTTACGGCCTCTTTAAGGTCTTTCGGCGGCATCTCAGGGAGGTTGAGGTGCCTGAAGACGACCGAGGAGCCTCCGACGAAAGTCGCCACCCGGCATCCCCGCAGCCGCTGTTCTTTAATGGTATCGGCAATGATGCCTGAACTCTCCGTCACGCCCTCCGGTATCTTTACGCAGGAAGCGTTCTTGAGCGAGTATTTTTTCCGCTTTCCCTTGCCGCCTCCGAGCCTCACGATTTTTATCGAATGGGCGCCCACGTCCACCCCGACAAGGTTATCCCGGGATGAGAACATTACCCTCGCCTTCCCCTGGAGATGAGCAGCGCCCTCAGGCGTTTTACTTTCGTGCGGACCTCTTTTAGAAGCAATTTGTCCGGGCCGCCCAGGACGACGTACTTCTCGTAGTGCGAGACCGCCTCCGAGAGCCTCCCGCGTTTTTCAAGGGCTATGGCCGTATTGAGGTGCGGTTCAGCGTAGGAGGGGTCCAGCCTCGCGGCCTCGGCGAAGAGTTTTAGCGCCTTCGCGGTCTTGCCCCGGCTTTCGAGGACGGAGCCGTAGTTGTTGAGCGCCTGGGGGTAGTCGGCCCTGAGCTCCATGGCCTTGCCGAGCGACCCCTCGGCGCCTGTGGCGTCACCGAGCTTCAGGTAGGCGAGCGCGAGGTTGTTGTGGAGTGTGGGGTCTTCCGGCCGGAGGCTTATCCCGGCCTTGAACTCTTCTGCGGCTTCCTTGTAGTTGCCGAGCTTGAAGAAGTGCACCCCTTCGGCGTTATGGTCTTTCCCGGCCGGGCCGGGGGTCGTGGCCGCTGGTGCCGGTACGGCTGCGGCAGGCAGCCCCCCTGTCCCCTGTCTTTCCACGTCCACTTCCGAAACGCCGCCGAGGCTCCCCATTAACTTAAGGGCGACAACGGGCACAAGAACGGCCATTAACACTGCGGCGAGCAGCAGACCCCGCCGGTTGGAAGAGGGTTTCCCCGCCCCGGGTAGGCTCTCCCTGTGCCTGACGTCGTGGGGTGCGGCCTCCAGTTTTTTAAGTGCCTGGTGTATAAGGCTCATGCTATTGCCTCACGCGCTGCTTTTGCTGAGACCTGTCCGCGGACGAGAAAAGGCGCCCCAGGAACGACGACCTCGACTGCGGCTCGGCCGGGGACAGCAGCCCCTCCGTCCTCATCTCGTCGATAGCGCTCGCCACGACCCTTTCGTCGATGGTCCTTTTGCTCTGGACGAAGGCCGCGGTAAGCGCCCTGTCGCAGGTTATGTTTATGAGGCGCGGCACTCCCCCGCTCCCTTCGAATATAAGCCGGAAGGCCTGAGGGGAAAACTTTACCGTCCCCCTCCCCCCCGCCGTGAAGATGCGGTTCTGGATATAGCCCTCGGTCTCCTCCATGTCCAGGGGTTCGAGGTGGTACCTTACGATTATCCTCTGGTTCAACTGGCGGAGCTCCGGCATCCTGAGCTTTTCCTTCAACTCCGGCTGCCCGACGAGTACTATCTGCAGGAGCTTTTCCGTGTGCGTCTCGAGGTTGGAGAGGAGCCTTACCATCTCGAGCGTTTTAGCGTTCAGGTTCTGCGCCTCGTCCACTATGATAACGGCGTTGCCCCCTTTTGCGGTCACCTCGAGGAGGAACTCGTTCAGGCGGTCGAGGTGCGGCTTTACGGAGTGCCTGTCCACATCAAGGCCGAAGTCCCCGTTTATGGTCACCAGGAGCCCCAGGGCGGACAAGAGCGGGTTCAGCACCAGCGCGCTCTCGGTCGTCCCGGGCAGCCTGTCGAGGATGGCACGGCAGAGAGTGGTCTTGCCCGTACCCACCTCGCCGGTGAGGAGCAGGAACCCCTTCTTGTCGTTTATCCCGAAGGTAAGGAGGTCCATGGCCTCGCGGTGTTTCTTGCTGAGGTAGAGGAAGCCGGGGTCCGGTGTTATGTGGAAGGGTCTTTCCTTCAGGTAGAAGAACTTTTCGTACATATCAACCACCCCCCCGCGCTGTTTTTTTCCGGCCGGAGTTCCGTTTGGTGGATGCCTTGATATCTTCCCTGGCCTTTTCGTAGGCCGTCTTGTGCTTGAAACCCGCCGTCAGGTACTTCCAGAGGAGTTCCACCATCCGGAGGTCCTTCTTGGTGTACTCCCTTGTCTCGAGATCCCCGGACGCTATCCTCTTGGGCTTTATGTAGCCCTTCTGCTCGAGGTAGTAGAGCTTGTGTCTGGGGATGCCTACTTTATCCAGGATCTGCGACGTCTTCATCTTGACTCTTACCTCCCTCCCGAAGCTTACGCCGGACTATCCGGCATAAATATACATATGGATTGATATATATATTGCAATATGGATATAGTTATGAATATATTTTTCTACACCGCATATGTCCCGAATATAGCCGATTCAGGGAGGCGTGTCAAGGGAAAAAAACAGCAGGGGAATGAAGGCCGGGGAAGGAAAAAAATGGAAAAAAAGAGGGTCAGTACGTCTCGTGCCAATCGATGACGTCGATGTCCACGGCGGTGGGGCAGGTCTCGCCGCTGTCCACGGTTATGTAGTCGTATACCGGGTCGCCGGAGGAGAAGGTGCCCGTGTACCCCACCCCCGCGTCCAGGGTAAGGGTCGGGTAGCACTGAATGTCGGCGGATGCTATGGCGCCCGAGTTGAAGGTAAGCGTCGCCTGGGTGGTGCCGTCGGCGAGGACGGTAACGGTCCCCCCGGGCCAGCCGAAGCTGTCGCTCCCGAACTCAAGCGTTGCGTCGGTTATGTCGAGGTCTGTGTCGCCACAGTTTATAAGGTTGAGCTCCAGCGTTACCGTATCCCCGTTGGACACGTCTGGAGGGCTCGTTCCGCCTAACGCGTCCACGAACGTCGCGCCAACGTAGACGAGGTTCCCCCCGGTTATGCCCGAGAAGGCGGGCGAGACGGTCTGCGGGTCCTCGGCGTTCAGGTATATCGCGTTTATCAAGGCGTCCACGTCCGTCTGCGAGCACGGGGAGGTCAGGGTTACCGTGGCTACGCCGTTCGTGTCGGTGGTGGCCGAGGAAGCCGAGAGGCTGCCCGCGGTGGTGGTGAATGTTATGATCACGTCCGTTACCGGAGTCCCGTTACGCGTGAGCGTGGCCGTGAGCGTGTACTGGCTCGCGGCGTCGGCGTCTATGGGGGCGGCCGGAGAGTAGGTAAGGACCATCACGAAGGACGATATGACCACCGTTGAGTCCACCGAGGCGTTGTTGTTCTTCTTGTCGGTTATCACCAGCGGGAAGGTGTAGGGTGTGTCGGACACCACGGGCGGTATGCTCGAAAAGGTTATGTAGAAGGTCCTCGACCCGCCCACCGGGATGTTGTCCGGGCCAGACGGGCTCGTGAAGGTGACGTTCGTGCCGTCGTAGCTCGCGTTCCAGCCCGGGGAGCTGGACGAGGAGTAGGTCCAGCCCGCGGGCAGCGGTATGTAGACCTCCTTTACCGTCTCCCCTCCCCTGTTATGGAGCGTCCACTCCACCTGGAGGTTCGTGGTGCCGGTGGCGACCACGTCCGGGTCGACCACCACAGCGTAGAGCGTGATCCTTCCGGCCTCCGACGTGCTCGTGTTGGTGGTTACCGGTGCCGCCGCCTCGGCGTAGCCCTCGAAGAAGTAGGTGTCTCCGGCGCCGCCGTTTATTGTGTAGGTCCATGTGAAGGTGCCGCTCCCCCCGGATGTGAGGATAAATATCTTCGCCGGTGTCGGGCCGGAGACGAGGGTGGCCGTGGCCGTGCCGCCCGTGGTGAGGGTCGGTTGTATGTTGCCCAGCGCGGAGTTCCCGTTGTTGGCGACGGTCATTGTAACTGTGACCGTCTGGCCGTCCACCACCGCCAGAGGAGAGACCTCGACTATGGCGGTAAAATCCCCTATGATGACCGGGTTGGAGTTTCCCATCTTTGAGGTCGCATCCCCGGTCGAGTCCTCGGCGGCCGAGCTGAAGTAGAGCGTGGCCGAGGAGTCGGCCGTATATGTCCAGGTTATGACCGCCGACGTGTTGGGGTCGAGCGTAAAGGGGCTTATTTCATAGGTGGGCCCGGTCGAGTTCGAGACTGCGGCGGTGGAGTTCCTATTATAGATCGTGGTGCCGTCCGCGTGAAAGGAAGATGTGGGGGTGCCGGGGTCAAGTGTGAAAGAGATGGCATCGATTGCCGTATAATCCGGCTCGTCTGCGTCCAGCCGGACGGTCCCGCTCCCGGGGAAAGAGGCCGTGGAATCGACGTTAAACGTGCCCACCCCCGAGAGGTGCAGCCCCGCGAGCGAGGTCAGGCCGTAGAGGTAGGCCACCGGCGGGTCCGTAACGGCGGTTATGAGCGACTGGGTGGCGATCGAGCGGTTCGAGACCTGCATGGTTAGCGTAATGGTGTCGCCTATTCCCACGGTAGCGGGCGTGGCGAAGAGGTCAATGGCCAGCGAGCGCCTGTCCCATGATGGAAGGGAGTTCGTAAGCGTGAACTCGTCCCCGCACGTGTCCGCGTCCTTGGCCTGGACCGATAGTATTTCGTCGGTCATGTCCTGAACGTCCGAGCCTATGATGCCGCCCGAGGGGCCGGTAAGGATGAGCGTGAAGACGTCGGTATCGCCGGGCGCGATGCCGCCTGTGGCCCTTGCGATGCATATCGTATCGGTGCTCATGGACTTTACCTCCCAGCCGGAGATGGGGTTGGTGGCCTGGTCTATTTCGTATACCGAGCTGTCGATGACGATCCGGAGCGAGCGGATGTCCTTGGTCGAGCTCGCGCTGTTCGTAACGAGGAACGGCAGGTCGGCCGAGGTGTCCCCCATGGTGACCTCCGTACCGGTGGGCAGCTCGAGGGTGAACTCGGCCAGAGGCGGGGCGGCCGGAGCCCGGGTAACCGTAAGGAGCAGAAGGCAGGCCGGCAGCAACAGAAAGCAGGAAAATTTTTTGAAAGACAATTTATTATCTCCTATGGACATTCACCTACCCTGCAGAACGCCTTGAAGACCTCCCTGTAGGCGTCGTTGACGTTGCCGAGAGCGATGACGGCCCTGCTGTCGCTCGCGCCGAATACGGGCATGGTCGACGTATTATCCGGGTGGGCTATTCTGAGCTCGTACTGCGAGGCCGTGGCGTTGCCCGTCACCCCCACATACAAGTCGTAGTCCATGCCCACGACTGCCGAGGTCATCCGGTACCTTAATATCACGGCGTTGGCCAGGGTGGTCTTCGATACCGGGGTCACTGCGGTGGTGCAGATGTTGTCGCTGTAGAGGTTCGCGTCGAGGGTGTTGGAGTTCAAGGCCGGGTCCCACCGAAGCGTCACGTATATCGTCCTCGCGTCGTTGGCCCCGCCGCCCTCTATCGAACTCGTAAAGGACTCGCACGCCGTGGGGGTCAGGCTCTCGTCCCTTACCTCGTAGTGCAGCACCTCCACGTCCACCGTGCCGTCGCCGAGCGCCTTGCCGCTGTAGCCGTCGTTCCATGCCCATTCGGTGCTTGCCGGCGACTGCTTCAGGTGCCCTATGGCCGCCTCGGCCCCGCCCTCGGCCACGTAGAGCGCCCTCGTGGAGTCGTACTCCCGGAGCGAGACCTCCGTGCCGGTCGTAAATAGCGAGACGAATATCAGCCCGAGGAAGGTTATGACCGCCATTATAAAGACGACGGCCATGACCGACATGCCGCGCTCCCCCCTTATACTACCCGTCCCTATCATCTAAAACTCCTCGGGTGGACCCTTACCCTGAAGTTGAGTGTCTGTCCCTTTTTCGAAAGGGTGAGCGTCGCCCTTATCGACCATACGTCGCCGACCGAGGCCGCGTCCCCGTCGGAGGTGTCAAGGTAGTCGAAGTCTAACCCCGTCACGTTATCGGCGAGCACGGTCTCGGTCAATCCCTCGGTTAGCTTCAGGCTCCCGGAGGTGAACTGGAGGCGTCTCGTCTCGTAGTTTACGTTCTCGAATGCGAAGTCAGTATCCGTATAGGTAGTAATCTCTCCTGTGGGGGTGCAGGCGATACCGGATGTGGTGCATCCGACAAGCCTTATCTCCCTTGCCATCCTCTCAATGGCGAGCCTTCCCTCGGCCGTAAGCTCCCTCCTTACGTCCATATCTCCGAAAGACCTTGCCCCCTGGAGTATGATCATGGCCGCCACCGTGGCGATAATGGCCATGAGCACGATGACCATGACTATCTCTATCACGGTGAAGCCGCTGTCTTTTCTCTTTATCATAATCTTTAGCAGGGTGCGGGAAAAGTCTTTTTTTCAAGAAAACGGTCATTCCTGCGGAAGCAGGAATCCAGTCTTTTCATTCTTGTTCCCCTCTTTCGTGGGGACGGCGTCTGGACTCCCGCTTTCGCGGGAGTGACAGAACTATTGGGTTTTTCCGCACCATTTTAGTGGTCCGATACCACGGTTACGAGGCTCACGCTCCCCCCTCCCCCTTTGCTCCAGGAGACCGTGACCGTAATCCTCTTTGCGTTTATGTCCGAGTCCGTACAGTCGGGTATGGTGCCGGAGGAGGCGTCCAGGTCGGCCTCGGCCACGCAGAAGACGTCCACCTCGCTCGTGAAGTCGTCCATGGGGGCCGAGAACGCGGCCGACGCCTCGGACACCACCCCGCTAAAACTCGTATTCTTCTCGGAGAGCACTTCCTCCACCTTGTCTTCGGCGAGCTCGACCGCCTGGACCGTAATGACCTGCCCGCCGCTACCGGCGATGCTGAAGAAGTAGATGAGGATGCCCGAGCCCAGGATGGCCAGGAGCACGATGATCATTATCGTTTCGATCAGAGTGAAGCCCGAGGCGGGTGTCGATATCGATGTAGGCTTCGGGGTCGGTTTTAAGTTCTCTGTCATCCTGGTCCCCCCTACTGGACCGTCACCTTCCCGGTGGCGGGGGTCACGGTTATGGTGGCGGTCTCGCCGGAGGCGGTGAGGGTCAGGGACGCGGGGGCGGTAAGCTTCCCCCCGCTGCCGTACGGGGCGCCGAAGGTGTCGAACTCAAGGTAGCTGTCGCCGAAGCCCCCGGGGGTTATCTCAATGCCGGCGTATTCGCCGGAGTTAAGCTGTACGCTGAAGGAGTTTTCCCCGGTGGAGGGGTTCTTGACACTCTCGCCCGCCTCCCCCCAGTCGTCGTCGTTGTCCGCGTCGTTTACGATGGTATAGGTGTCGGTGCCCGTGTCGAATTCCATCCTGTATCGGAAAGAGGGGTTGGGGATTGAAGAGGGGGTGGGGAGCTTGTGCCTGGCCATTGCCAGTGCCTGGGCGTAGCGGATGTCGTCCCCGAGCTTCCTGGCCGCGGCCCCGAGGTTAACGGTCGCCCCGCCCTTGAATATCATGGGAGAGAGCACTGCGGCGAGTATGGCCACCAGCACGATGGCCATGATGAGCTCTATCAGGCTGAAACCCGACCTCTTCATAGGCATGGCGCCGTTGCGGTCGTTCCGTGGCCCTTTCAGCCCTTTGCGGCTATATAGTAGGCGACAAAGAAGAAGAGGAGGCTCGCTATGATGAGGCTCAGTCCCACCCCCATGCGGTAGGTGAAGGCCCCATCCTCGAGGTTCGCCACGAGGCGGCTGCACCCCTCGTTCAGCTCGCGCAACTTGTCCGGAGAGACGAGGAAAAGCACTCCGACCGTCAGTGCAAGTACTCCTATGGCTAAGAAAAGTGACATAAAGGTCCTCCGCTTTGTGTTTGATGTGCTTGTCCTTTGGCCCGATGCAGTACGTGTGATACCCTACTTATTCTTATATCCCAGCTTTCGGCATCAGTCAAGTGGAGATTCCAGTAGGTAGCGTAAGGTGTTGTGTGTAAATAAGCTTTCTTCCTTCATACCCGGTGCCACTAACGGCCGTTCAGAAAGTGAAGCACCATCATGGTGCCGGGTATCGACGTGCCGATGCCGTGCTGTGGCTCAGCGTCTCATGAGGGCGTCGAGCCTCCGTTTGGCCATGTGGTTATCCGGGTCCAGCACGAGCGCCCTTTTAAAGGCACTCATGGCCTGAAACTTAAGGCCTCTATTAAGGTACAGGATGCCCATACCGGTATAGGCCTCACTCGAGGCGGGGTCCATGGACATGGCCGCCGTAAGCTCCCGCCGCGCCCTCCTATCTTCGGAGAGCAGCGCATATGTAATGCCCAGGTTGGCGTGCAACACCGGCTCGCCCGGCTTGAGCCTCACCGCCTCTTCGAAGGCGAGCAACGCCTCGCGGAGCTCCTCCGGCTGCAGGCGGCTTAACTCCTCTATCTTCAAGATGGTCCCGCCTATGCCGTTATACGCGAGGGCGTCTCCGGACAGGTCGTAGACGAATATGGAGTAGCCTATCCTGGCCGCCGGTTCCCTTTTTTTGAGCCAGTCGAAGGTGTGCTTGTCGGGCATATAGACCGCCTGGAGGTTGGTCGCGCTTACCGCCAGAAAGCGGGGTACGCCGCTGCGTTTGTACTTGCAGGCCCTCAGGGTCCCCATGAGCTCCCTGCAGCCTATGCCGTAATAGGCGGGGTCGGCCGTCCCGAAGTAGCTCAGGTACACCTCCTCCACGCCGTTCTTATCCATATATTTTTTGAGTCTCTTCAAGTCCTGCCCCCAGTCGAGGTTGGAGTCCACGAGGTAGCGGTAGCCCCTGTCGGGACCGACGAATTCGTTGAAGTAGGCGAGGTAGCTCGGGAAGATGGATAGTGTTGAGACCGCATACCACACGGAAAACGTCGCGAACGCGGCCTTCGCAATGACCGGCCGGCCGAACCGGAGGGTTATGACGCTGCTCGCCAGGACTATCAAAAACGGGTAGGCCGGCAGTATGTGCCGGAGCCCGATGTTGAGGCTGCTCCTCAAGGTCAACACGGCTATGAGCGCGAGGGGGACGAGAAGAAAGTACTCTCCCCCC
>JAZGJJ010000050.1 GCA_036482575.1 Thermodesulfobacteriota bacterium | reverse complement strand
CCTTACCTCGATAAAACCCTCCGGGCGTCAAAGTACCGGGGCTTTCACCCCGTCATACGCCCTTAAGTGTCCAGGTGGCAGGCAATCTCAAACAAAGCCTCCGATATTTCCTGCTTGATCTCAGATGAGTTGTAGGCGGTAATGATCGCCAAAACTACGACCACCAAGATCAGGACGTACTCGATAAGAGTCTGCCCTTCCTCGTCTCTTGAAAATAACCTCCCAAAAATCTCCCTTAGTTTCTGCATTGCTTCCTCCTCCTTTCGGATTTGTCCCGGCTTTTTGCCGGCAAATTATACCACATGTGAATTATACTATAATTCCGAGGCATGTCAATACTTTTCCTGCGTATGATTAGAATGGTTAATAAGGGTTGAACGGGTGGGGTTTTCTCCGGCAGGCCGAGGCCGTAGAGAGGGTACCGCCCGTGATGGCGGCATGCTTTTGGCGTGCCTTATGGACGCCGGTGGGAGGGGGGAAAAGGGAAGGGAGAAAAGGCTCCCCGCCCCTCTCCCCCGTACTTTATTCCCCGTTGATTTACTCTCTCTGTTACTTTACTCCCCCATTATTTTAGTCCCCTTTTATCTTTCCCCCATGGTACTCGCGCTCTCCGCGAGCCGGACGAGGTTCAGGAACTCGCTCCTGTAGCCGAAGGTGTCGGGGCCCCGGGCGGGTGTGGCGAGCGCGAGTACGTCGCCGTAGCCGAACTCCCCGGTATAGCGCCCCCCCTTCAGTATCTGGGCGAAGGCGGCCACCGAGGCCGCGAACCGCGCCTCTGCAGGCGCTTTTTCGAGGCTGCCGTACTCCACCCCCGCGTCCCCGGCCTTGACGGGCGTGGTCATAAGCCGGCTCTTATCCTCGTCCGGGAGCTTGTAGCGTACCTTCAAAAAGGCATATTCCCCCCCTTCGCTCCCTTCCGGTAAGGTCGGGGCCTTCCCGTACCTCAAGGGCTCGACCAGCCGGGCGGGGCTCCCGGTAGGGGTTATCTCGTATATGGCGGTCACGCTGTGTCCGGCGCCCACCTCTCCGGCGTCCACTTTGTCGTTACGGAAGTCCTCGCGCCGGAGCATGCGGCTCTCGTAGCCTATGAGCCGGTATTCGGCCACCAGAGCGGGGTTGAACTCGACCTGTATCTTTACGTCCTTCGCGATAGTGAAGAGGGTGGAGCCGGCTTCGTCCACAAGGACTTTCCTGGCTTCACTCAAAGTGTCGATGTAGGCGGCGTTGCCGTTGCCGTTCTGCGCGAGCTTTTGCATGAGCGTATCGTTATAGTTGCCCTGTCCGAAGCCGAGGACCGAGAGGTAGACCCCGGTATCCCTTTTCCGCTCGACAAAGCCCTTCAACTCGTCGGCATCGCGGATACCGACGTTAAAGTCCCCGTCGGTGGCGAGAATCACCCGGTTAGTGGCGCCGGGATCGAAACCGGCCTCTGCAAGCGAGTAGGCGAGCCGTATGCCCTCGCCCCCGGCCGTGGAGCCGCCGGCGGTGAGCCTGTCGAGCGCGGCCAGGATTCTCCCCTTATTCCTTACGCTCGTCGGCTCCAGGACCGTGCCTGCCGCCCCGGCGTAGACCGCGATAGCTACGGTGTCCTCCGGGCGAAGTTCTCCGACGAGCATCTTGAGAGAGCTCTTAAGGAGCGGGAGCTTATCCGGGCTCGACATCGACCCGGAGACGTCCAGGAGGAATACCAGGTTGGCCCGCGGCCTTTCCGATTTCTCTATATCGTAGCCCTTTATCCCTATATGGAGGAGTTTTGTCTCCGGGTTCCACGGCGTGGGATAAACGGCCACAGTGGGCTTGAAGGGTTTCTTCCGGTCACGGGGGAGTTCGTAGTCGTAGTCGAAGTAGTTTATGAGCTCCTCCACCCGGACGGCGTCCTTCTGGGGGAGGTGCCCCCCGCTGAGCGCCCTGCGGACGAAGGCGTAGGAGGCGGTGTCCACGTCTATGGAGAAGGTGGAGACGGGCTCCTCCGCGGCGGTCTTAACCGGGTTATCTTCGAGGCGCTCGAAGCGGTCCCTGCCGGCGTACTCGCGGCGGTCGAGCGCGGGCTCCGTAGCCTCCATTAACATGGCCGGGGCGCCGGAAAATCCGCCCACGGCCCTTTTGGCCACTGGCTTCGCGCTTAAGAGCTTCTCCCGACCTGCCACGGCCCTCTCCAATGGAGGAGAGGGCGCGGCGGGGGCGGCGGGGGCGGCCATATCGGACGCGTCCCACTCTTCCTTATCGGCCCTGGCCACGTTGGAATCGACCCTGTTGGATGCCATAATGGCAGACGATTCCTTTTTTAGCTCGGGCCTGGACCTTGTTTTGGCCGGGGCCTTTGCCCCCATCTCTGTGGAGACGGTTATCTCGTCCGTGAACTCACGGCCCTTCAGCTCCTTTGTCGCGGGGACGGTAGCTACCTCTTCTTCCATTACCGCTGTTTTTACGGGGCTAAGCTCGTAGTTAGCACCGGGCATGACCACGTAGGCCACTGCCAGGGCTATTATGGCCACCCCTATCGTCGCAAATGCCGGTCTCATCATAACGGGTCCTCCTGTAAAGAGTTTTTTTCTTTCCTTTCTACCCGTTAGACGCTCCGGCCCGGCCGAACCTTTGATTTCTCCGGCGATTTTTTCCTTAGCCTCCTCCCCCGCGCGTTCGTACTCCTCCATGGCGGCACGCATGGCCCCTTGCTTCCTCTCCTCGTCGGGGAGCGGTATATGAAGGTCTTTTAGTTTCTTTTCGAGCTCTTTTTTATCCATCATCGCACCTCATCATTTAAGGAGCCCTGTCAGTTTTCTCCGTGCCTGGAAGACCCTCCACGATACCGTCGTCTCGGCGCAGCCGAGTATTACGCCCGCTTCCCTGTGGCTCAAGCCCTCGGCCAGCACAAGGAGTACGGCCTCTTTTTGCTTTATTGGGAGTTTCTCAATGGCCCCGTATATATCTTCCGAGCTTACGGGGTTATTGTCCGGCCCGCCTGCCGCCGCCTTCTCCGCACTCTCTTCCTCTATATAGGCGGCCTCCCGGCTCTTTTTGGCGGCATTACTCCTGTGGAAGTCCTTTGCGGTGTTGACGGTTATCCGGTAGAGCCATGTGGTAAAGGAAGAGCCCCCTCTGAAGCCGCGTATGGCGCGGGCGAGCTTCACGAAGACCTCCTGGGCTATGTCCTCGGCGTCGGCCCGGATGCCGCACCATTTATAGGCCGTCCTGTAGACGAGCGTATAGTGGCGGTTCGCCAGACACTCGAATGCGCCGTCGTCGCCGCCTGCCGCGCGCTCGGCAAGTTCTATGTCGCCAGGAACTTCCATCGCTCTTACCCTTTAGACGCCTCCCGAGGGGATATCCTTTGGAATTTTTTTAAATTTTTCCGTCATTGTTTTTTTCCGCCATTCAGCCGGATTTTAGCACAATGCGGGGGAAAAGGGGTTGTGGGAACGGGCCCTGGGGGTTAGGGCCGGGCGGCCGTTTATTTTCCACTTCCTTTGTGCTATAATTTTTTTTTAGACGGCCATGAGTCGAGCCCGAGAGCAGAGACGAGACCCAAGACGAGAGCAGGTCGGTTGACAACCAAGACCTTATAGCATGATATATACATGTCCCAAATGCGGTCATGTTATCGGCGTATCTGAGAGCGACGCCCGTAGTGCCCCCGGAAAAGACGGCGAGGACAGGTTCTGGACGTGTCCGGTCTGCACGGCGAGGATCGATGCCGATGGCCACCTCCTTACCGACGCCCCTCATGACGGCCCCCCTGACGATTCCGATGACAGCGTGCAGCACGGCGGTGACGTCGAAGAGACCGGCCTGGAGCCAGAATCCCCGGAAGCCCTGCCTTCCCCCGAGCCTCCCTCCGAGCCCCCCCCTAAGCCCGATATCGCCCCGGACAGCGTCCCCCACGCCCCGGTTAAGGAAGACGCAGCCGGGGGGATAGAATGTCCGGGCTGCGGAGCTCTTAATGACGCGTCCGTGGCCAGGTGTGCCTGCGGATATGGTCCGGAGTTGCAAGTGGTTCTGCCCGGAAACGGTCCGGCGCTTGAGGAGGTGCACCCCGAAACCGAGTTTGTCTCCCCCGAAGTCTCAGGTGACGCTCCCGTGCCGGAAGAGGCGGCCGGGACAAACGAGTGCCCGAGGTGCGGAGCTCTTAATGACGCGTCCGTGACCAGGTGCGCCTGCGGCTACGACTTTGAACTGCGGGCCGCTCTGCCCGGGAGCGCGTCCGTGCTGGAAGATATTTCCCC
>JAZGJJ010000049.1 GCA_036482575.1 Thermodesulfobacteriota bacterium | reverse complement strand
CGCGGCCCTTATAAGCTTTTCCGCCGCGGGCACGGGGGGCTTCATATTCTCGAACGGATACCTCGACGCCTCCCCGGAGGTCGCCCACACCGCCACGGTCCTCCGGAAGACCGAGGTGACGGGTGATAAGAGCACGAGCTACTACGTCTTCGTCCCCGCGTGGGGGGATAGAGAGGGGGAGCTCAAGATAAGCGTCAACTCCCACTTCTACAACTCGGTCCGGGAGGGGGACGCCATCGTCGTTGCAACGAAGGCCGGCTACCGCGGCGTGGAATGGATCGTATCTTACGCGAAGACGGAAACCGAAGAGCCCGCCCGCGTCTCGGGGGGGGAATTATAGGTAGGCGCGACCCTCCCCGCACCACCAAAACGAAGCCCGAGATCAAATTGAATTTTACAAACCGCATGGATTCTCCCCTGAACTCTCCCCTGAACTCTCCAAAGGTATCCCTTGGAATAACCGCGGCGGCCTACCTCCTTTTTATAGTCCTCCGGCTCGCGCTCAGCGGCTACGACCCCTCTCACTTCGTAACGGCCGGCGACCGGTTCTGCGACCCGGCCCTCGTTCCCGAAAACCTTAGCGTACTGAACGACTCCGCCGGTTACGACGGCCAGTTCTACTACCGCCTTGCCCTTGACCCGTTTACCTCGAAGCAAACCGACTTCGGCATTACAATCGACGACCCCGGCTATCGCCAACAGCGGATACTCTATCCGCTGACGGTATGGGCCGTGTCGCTCGGGCGTCCCGAGCTTGTCCCCTCGGCGATGATACTCGTTAACTATCTCGCCATCTGCCTGATGGGATGGGTCGGGGGGCTTTACGCCCGCTCGATGGGCCGGCACGCTCTCTGGGGCCTCGCCTTCGCCTTCTACCCCGGCTTCCTTCTGAGCCTGGCGCGGGACCTGACCGAGGTGCTCTCGGCCTCGCTTATGCTAACGGGGTTACTGCTGGTCCGACGAGAGCGGCACCTCTCCGCCGCACTGCTCTTAAGCCTCGCGACGCTGGCCCGGGAGACCGCACTCCCGGCCGCGGCCGGGCTCGTCTTAATATGGCTTTACGAAAAACTGAAAAACAAAAGCAAACAGGGGGCGGCCCCCCTCCTATTCCTACTCCCCCTTATTTTTTATTCCCTCTGGCAGGTCTGGCTCTTCCAGCAGTGGGGAGCGCTCCCCCTGCTCTCGCGCGACGAACTCACGGGCTCACCCCTGCCCTTTTCCGACTTTATAACGTCCTTCCTTCATAACGCCTCGCTCGAAACACACCACCAGCGGTTATGGTTCGCGGAGATGTGCTTTCTGACGGCCTTCGCCGTTACCGCGCTATATTCGCTCCGCTCATCCTCGGCACGGCCGCACGAAAAACTGTCGTGGCTCCTCTACGGGGTCCTCGTATCGACCCTGAGCCGCCTCATATGGGTCGAAGACTGGGGCTTCATGCGCATACTCTCGGAGTTCTATGTCCTTGGCACGATAGTAATCCTCGGATCGCAATCGAAACTGAAGCTCCCGGTATTCGCCTGCGCCGCGCTGTTGTGGTTGATCCTGTTCAGTATCCGGCTTGGATAAAAATAAATGTCCGATACGAAGGGACGGCCGGGACAAAAAGTCCGGCCGCATTTGACTAATCCCTCCCGTTTGTTATAATAAATTTTTTGCGCCTGATCTCGAATCTAACGCGCCGAAGGAACAGGGATAAAAATGCTCATACGTTGTTGGGGTTCAAGGGGTTCCATACCGGTCTCCGGCGAGGAGTACATCAAGTACGGCGGCGACACGACCTGCGTGGAGATCACCTCCGCCAGCGGCGAGATCATGATAATCGACGCGGGCACGGGCATAAGGGCGCTCGGGAACAGCCTCGTCCGCAAGAAGAGGAGCAAGATGAGCCTCTTGCTCACCCACTCCCACTGGGACCACCTCTCGGGCTTCCCCTTCTTCAAGCCACTCTACAGGAAGGAGAGCAAGATAAAGGTATGGGGGCCCGAGGTCACGCATGACTCGCTCAGGAACCTCATCTCCAACACCATGGCGCCCCCTTACTTCCCCATAGAGCTGGAGGGCATAAACGCGGACATAAGCTTCCACACCATAAAAAAGAAAAGCTTCTCGATCGGCGGGATCAAGATAGAGAACATCCCGCTCAGCCACACGAACCAGGGCGTGGGATACAAGTTTACCGAGGACGGGAAGAGCTTCGTCTTCATTACCGATAACGAGATAACCCACCAGCATCCCGGCGGGCTCGACTACAGGGACTACGTTAAGTTCTCCGAGGGCGCGGACCTTCTCTTCCACGATGCCGAATACACCCCCGCGGACTACAAGATCACCCGCGGCTGGGGCCACTCGGTCTACCTCGACACGCTCTACCTCGCGCTGGAAGCGGGAGTAAAAAAGCTCGGCCTCTTCCACCACAACCAGGACAGGACCGACCCGGAGATAGACAAGATGGTGGAGGAGTGCAGGTCGATAGCGTACGATAGGGGCTCGGGGCTGGAGTGCCTTGCCGTGGCCGCCGGCACGGCGATAGAGCTTTAGACCGCCGGGCGCCGTGGCCGCTGGCACGTCGGCTCACCGGGCATTATTCAAGAAACCAACGCCTTCTCCCTCAAAAGCCGTACCTTACCCTCACGTACGCGTTCTGGTTCCCCTCGAGCTGGCCGAACTCGGTGTGGTCGTCGGCGCCGGAGAAGAGATTGGCACCGGCCGTTACCTTGAGGTTGTCGCTTACGGCGTAGCTCACCGACGGTCTCAGATAAACGTCGTCGTCCGTCGGGCTGTAGAAGGTAAAGAGGGACAGCGTAAGGGTCTGGCTCCGGAGGAGCTTTGTAATACGGAGCGTCAGGAGCTGGCGGAACTCATCCCTCGACCGGGCCTCCGGCGGAAGCGAGCGACGGTACTCCCCGTAGTCGAGCATCTCTTCGACGAGCCACTGGAGCCCCACCTTCAGCTCCCCGCCCATGTCCCGCGTGTAGCCGAAGAGGTACTTTACCGAAGAGTTCTCCACCGAGCCGTCGCCACCGCCCCTGTCGTCCCTCGATTCGTAGTACCCGAGCTCAACGCTCCCTATGCCGCCCCATACGGGGCCCCGGAGACTCATGCCGTAGACGTTAAGTCTCGGATAGAAGAACTCCTTCTTCGAGGCGTCGAGCACGCCCCTCGGCTCCTTATAAAAGCCCCTGAAGAAGTATACGGCGCCCTCAACGCTCCCGAAGGTGCGGTAGGCCCTCGCGGCAAGCTCCGCGTTCTCCGCCGTCCGGGGGGGTTCCTCGAAGCTCCGTACCGAACCCTCTCCGACTATCTCCCCGTCGATACCGTCGTAGAACGAAACCCGCTCGCCCCTCAAGCTCTCATTCGGCTCGAAGACGGGTATGAGGACGAAGTCGAAAGAAGCTGCGTCGGTAAAGAACCATAGCCTCGCGGCATCGCTCGGGCGCTTCAGGTACTCGTCGGCCCTGCCCGTAAAGAACGCCACGTAGTCCTTGGGAAAGAGGTCGTTTACAAAGAGGAAGTCCCCGGTGCCCCAGGTCAAGACCTGCCTTCCGAGCTTCATGTCCACTGATTCGGCGGGACTCAGAAAGAGGTTAAGCTCCCGGAAGTAAAAATAGAGGTCGTCGTCGTAGCCGTCGGCAAGGAACTCCGCCTTAAAGAAGAGCTCGCCGTCGTGGTCTTCCAGGAGGGCCGGGAAGTAGAGGCCCTTGAGCTGGAGCCTCGCTTCCATAAGGTTGTAGCGGTCCCTCTCACCCCTCTTGTCGGCGAACTTCGCGCCGTACGCGCCTTCGAGAAAACCGTGAAGCTCCGTTGCCGACGCGCGGGGAGCGCAAAAAAGAACGAAGATAAAACAGACGGGAAGAAACCACCTCATTTAATCCACTTCCTCGGGGGCTTCCTGAGATACCGCTCGGTAAAGAGCTTCTCCTTCAGGCCGATATTATACCCGACATCGGTGAACTCTATCAGGGTCTCCCCCCTGCCCTCCTCTACGGCCCTGGCCCTAACCACCGTCGGTATCCCCTGGACGTCTTGAACCTCTTCGACGACCATAGTCTTGTAAGGTTTGCCGCCCCTGTCGAAGTACTCGGCCTTAAGCGGCATAAAGCTCTCCCTGTCTATCCTCGTTACGTAGTAGGAAAATTCGACGGCATCGGCGTCCTTCGGCGTGTTCTTTATTATGAATACCGGCCTCCCGTCGAACTCTTCTTCTCCCCCCCCCACAATGAACTCGTGTGTGTCGTCGCCCGGGGCCCTTCCAGAGACGTCCTCGTAGGTGAAGTGAGAGCCGGCGAAGCTCGACCGCTTGTCCTTTGCGGCCACCCGCTTTACGAGGTCTATGGCCGGAAGGTAGAGCCACCTGTCGTCACCCTTCCCTATGTTCTTCCAGACCATGAAGACCATACCCGCCACATCCGGCGGCTTACGGAAGTAGACGTAGTACTTTTGCGCCCCGCCGTCTTCGACGTCCCTCCTGAGCATTGTGACCTCTCTTACCCTCACCCTGCCGGCGCGGTCGGTTATCGTCATCTTAACCGACGCCGTGCCGTCGTCCCCGCCGTAGTAGTAGACGAGGCTGGCCTTCTCTATAATCTCGTCCGGAGTAAGGGCCGAGGCGCCGGTAGAGAAGACAAACGCCGGCAACACGATAAGACACGCCACAAGAAAGAATTTTTTCATCCGGCACCCCCCCTTCTTTAAAGTTTAAGCCTGCTTCTTAAAAGCGCCATGAGCGCGGGCAGAAGAAGCAGCGTGGCGAATCCGCTTACCGCCATTATGGCCGCGAAGAAAACGCCGACGGTCTTATACGGAACGAGCGGGGAGAGAAGGAGCGGCAGGAAGCCCACCGCTATGACGACCACGTTCCTCAATATCGCCCTCACCGGCTCGTCGAAGAGCCTCCCGACCGTAACGTCCCAGTCCGGGGCCCCGGCGCGTATCTGCCTCGTCCTCTGGCACAGATGTATGGCGAAGTCTATGGATATGCCGAGCGTCAACGCCGACAGCACGGCTATGGGCATGTCGTAGTACTTGCCGCTCATGCCGACAAGGCCGTATATAAGGGTAATGGTCATGGTAAGCGGCACCATGGATATAAGCCCCCAGAGAGGCGCGCGGAAGAGCAGGGCCATTATTATGAATACGGTGACGGCACTTCCGGCAAGGGCCCGGAGCATGCCCGCGACCATCTTCTCCTGCCACACGACGTTAAGGTATGTGAGCCCGGCCCACCGCGATTCCATACCCGGCGGAGGGTTCTTTTCCATGTAGGCGGTCGCGAACTCCTCCACGCGCTTCATGTCCCGGTTGTCGCCGCTCGTAAGCTGTACCCAGACGTTGGCCTTCTCGTAAGAGGGGTCCACCAGGTGATAGAGGTCGTCCGGGTCGCCGCTCATCTCGTAGAGGAAGAGATACTGGGCCACCTTCTCAGGCGTGTCCGGAAGCGCGTTATAGGCCGGGTCCCCGTCGTGCAGCTCGAAGGAGACCTTTTTAATCACGTCAACTATGGAGGTGGTCTTGCCGACCACGTCCACGGAGGCGAGTTCCCTCTGGAGTCTTTCGATATAGGCGAGCGTCTCCGGCTCTTTCATCACCTCCCCGCCTTCTTCGCCCTCGAAAACGAGGTAGGCCATGTAGGTGCCGCCGAAGTGGCTGTTAAGGACGCGATCGGCCACGCGTATGGGGTGGTCCGAGTGGAACCACCTGACCGGGTTATCGTTAACCACGGTAAGGCTTATGCCGTAGACGGATACCGCCACGAGGAGGGTGCACGCGACAAGAATCGATTTTGCGCGCTTTACGGCGAAGCGGCCGAGCCCCTGCTGGAAGCGATAGGCCGCCCCCCCCGCCCCCTCCGCGCGCCCCTTGAATCTCTTCAGCGCCTTTTCGGGGAGGAGCATTATAAAGGCCGGAAGGAGCGTAATCGTCATTATCCACGCCGCGAGTATCCCGAACGAGATGAAACCCCCAAAAACCCTGACCGGAGGGATGGGCGTAAAGAGGAGTGAGGCGAAGCCCACGGCAGAAGTGACCGAGGTAAAGAGCATCGGCACGAAGAGCTCGTCGGTCACTTCGAGGATAGCCTTCTTCCTGTCTCCCGCCGACGGGAGCCTGTCGTGGAACTCGCTCAAGAGGTGTATGGAGTCAACGACCGCTATGGGCATCAGGAATATCGGTATCATGGAGCTCATTATATGCACGGTAAAGCCCGCGCCGATGAGAAACCCCATGGCCCAGAGGACGGTCATCATGGCCACGGCCATGGAGGAGAGCACAAGGAGCGGGGCCCTGAAGAAAAAGAGCATGAGGAGGAATATCAAAAACCCCGCGAGCGGGGCGGAGATACCCATCTGCTTGAACATCTCGGTACCGAAAGTATCTTCCGCGACCGGAAGTCCGGCCATGTGGTAGGTCTCGCTCCCCCCACCGTGCCTTTCGGTTATCGCCCTTATCTCTTTGGATATCCTGTGGCTCTGGTCCTTTTGCTCTATGGGTATGAAGATGGTTATGGCCTCGCCGTCGGCGGCCACGAGGAGGTCCTTCAGGATAGGATTGGCGAGTGCCCTGTCCCTTACCTCCCGGGCGGCCTCCGGGCTTTTAACGGTCCTCCCCATAAGGGGCTCTATCGTCAGGAGGCCGCCCTCGCCCCGGATGTCGTCGGTGGTGGTGGGGCTTATGACGTCCCTTGCGATAACGCCGTCTATCTTCAGTATCTCGTCCGTTATCCTGGCTATATTTTCGAGCGTGGCGGGGGTGAAGGGACCATCGGAAGAAGCGGAATCCACAACGCCGAGCACTATGGTGTCGTGGAGGAAAAAGTCGCGCTTGACTTCTTCGTGGGCGATCCGGACGGGCTCTTCGGCGGAGAGCATGTTCTCGGGGTCGGTGTCTATGCGTATGGAGGGTATCTGTACGGCAAAGAGAAAGGTCAGGACGAGGTAGAGCGCCGCCACGACCTTCGGATGGTCAACCGAAAATATTACGGGCTTCAGAAGGAACTTTTTCACCTATCGCTCCACCGAAAGCAGAAGCGAAAGGAGTATAAAACTCCCGGCTATGGGCCTTAAAAGTCTTTCCACATGCACGGGAACACCCCCCGGTTAAAACCTCGTCAGAATACCAGCACCTTTCCCTCTTCCTTCACCCACCTCGCCAGGTCTATGGTCTTCCCGACGACCGCGCCCTCGATGAACTCCTCCTGGGTGAACCCCCTGGCCTTTGTGCATGTAAGGCAGCTCCTCACCTCGGCCCCCTTCTTTATGAGCGCCCCGAGCATCTCGCCCACATTATAGTACCCCTTGGGCGGGGACTGGCCCTTCTTGGCCGCCGCGACGCTGTCGGCGTAAAGGAATATCCTCACCCCGGTCCCGACCGTTAGAAGCGCCTCGGAGAGCCTTAACGCGTTCCAGAGTTTTTCGCTCCCGTAGGACGCGTCCTGCAGGACTATTGTCACCGTGTCCATCCTCATATCTCCTTTCCGTATTATAAAAAACCCGTCTTTTTATTATAGCGGGAATTTTTGCGCCCGCAAGGCCCGGCCTTTACACGCCGGGGCCGAACTGTTAAAATGCCCCCCATGAAGGACTATGGAAAGAAAAAGGTGAGCGAGGCCGGGCTCGAGGCCTGGGATAACCCCACGCCCGAGAGGGATTACACAATCGAGATAACGCTTCCCGAGTTCACCTGCCTGTGCCCGCGCTCGGGCTATCCGGACTTCGCGACCATAAGGGTCGCCTACGTGCCGGACAAGAAGATAGTCGAGCTCCGGAGCCTGAAACTCTACCTGAACTCCTTCCGCGACGTGGCCATATCGCACGAGGCGGCGACGAACACGGTCTTCGACGAACTGAAGAAGCTCCTGAAACCTCGAAAACTCGAAGTCACCGGAGAGTTCAACCCCAGGGGCAACGTGAAGACGGTTATAAAGGTAAGCCTCTGATTGACAGTCCCGGTCAGGCTTTAATGACCTCGCGCACGGCTGCCATCAGGTCGTCGGCCTTATACGGTTTTTTCAAGATGCCGCTAAAGCCGTAGGATTTGTAGTCGGCCATCACCGGGGAGTTGGAATAGCCGCTCGATACGATCGCCCTGACGTCGGGGTCCATCTCGCGGAGCTTCCCTATCGCCTCCTCCCCCCCCATGCCGCCCCTTATGGTCAGGTCCATTATGACGGCTGAAAAGGGGCTGCCGGAACTCCGGGCCTTTTCATACTTCTCTATCGCCTCGTCGCCGCACCCGGCAAGGTCCGTCTCGTATCCGCTCTGCTCCAGCAGGTCGCAGACGAACCCCCCTATCGTCTTCTCGTCGTCCATGATGAGGATACGCCCCGCGCCCTCAAGCGGCACCTCCTCCACCTCCCTCTCCTCGGGGACCTCCTTATCCGAAGCCGGGAGATAGATGTGGAAGGTCGCCCCGACCCCCCATTCGGACTCGACAGTGATTAGCCCGCCGTGGTTCTTGACTATGGAGTAGGCGCTGGCAAGCCCGAGCCCGCTCCCCCTCCTCTTGGTCGTAAAGTAAGGGTCGAATATCTTCTGCAGGGTATCCTTTCCTATCCCGACCCCCTCGTCGGCGACGGTTATCCTTATGTAGTCCCCGTCCGGCAGCTGGAGCGGCCGCTTCTCACCGGCCCCTAGGTTCTCGCACACTACCCGGACGGTCCCTCCCTCGATCATGGCCTGCTCGGCGTTTATGAGAATATTATTCATTACCTGGCTTATCTGCCCCTCGTCGGCCTCCACCGCCGCGAGGTCGTCCGGGACGACGCACTCTTCCTTCACCTTGGAGCCCCTCAAGACTATACTCACCGACTCCCTTACCACCTTCCCGATGGAGACGACCTTCTTCACCGGCTCCCCGCCCCTGGCGAAGGTAAGGAGCTGCTGCACCAGCTCGGCCGCCCGGACCGAGGCCTTCTCCGACTCGTCTATCCTCGTGTATATGTTGTCCCCCTTGGAAAGGGTGCGCTTGGCGAAGGAGAGGTTGCCGAGGATGGAGGTCAGGAGGTTATTGAAGTCGTGGGCGATGCCTCCGGCGAGGACGCCGAGGGATTCGAGTTTCTGACTCTTCAACGCCTCATCCCTCATCTTCCTGCGCTCGGTTATGTCATGGGTCGTCCCCACCATCCTGACGGGCCGGCCCGTTCCGTCGAGCGTGACCTCGGCCTGCTCCAGGACGATGCGCTCGGCGCCGTCGGGCAGGACGATGCGGTGTTCGATGCTGTAGGGCTTGCTGTCGCCAAGGGCCCCTTCCACCGCCTTCTTGACGGCCTCCCTGTCGTCGGGGTGGACGAAGGCGAGAAACGCCTCGTAGGTCGCGTCGAACTCATCGGGCTCCAACCCGAAGATACGGTGGACCTCGTCGGACCAGGTGAGCTCGTTTTTCACTATATCCCAGTCCCAGCTCCCGAGGCGTGCAACCCTCTGCGCCTTGTCGAGACTCTCCTTGCTCCTGCGGAGCACCTCCTCGGTGCGTATGCGTTCGGCGACCTCGGCCGTCAGGTGCTTATTGAGACTTATAAGCGCCGCGGTCCTCTCTGCCACTTTCACCTCGAGCCCATCCTTTGCCGCCCGGAGCTTCCGCTCGGCCGCTACTCTCCTAACGCTCGCCCCGGCAAAGAACCCGGCGCCCACGCCCAGGAGAAGGATAATGCCCAAAGACGAAAAGACGGCCCAGTGCCCGTGTCCACCCTCCGCCGCGAGCGCGTCCGCGGACATGAAGGAGACGACCTTCCAGTAGTAGGGGCTTTCCACCCCGCCCCCCTTGAAATCGACCTGCCCCATGGTGCCCTTGAGCGGATAGACCGTCGTAAAGGTAAAGAGCCCTCCCTCACTATAAAACCGTCCCGACTCCGTCCCGGACACCTCATGCCAGGCCTCGGGGTAGTCGACCCCGAACCTCCGCTCTCCCCCGTCCTCGTACATGAAGCCCCACTCGTCGCCGGGCCTGAGCCCGTGGAGGTAAAAACCGTCCGGGTTAAGGAGCACGAACCTTCCGGGGCCTTCGGTGAAGGCATCCTTAAAGGTGTTTATGAGCCTCCGTCCCAGATAGTTAAGGACCACCACCCCCCTCTTTCGCCCCTCGTTATCGAATACCGGGGTGCCGAAGCGTATCATGGGCTTAAGGGGCTCCTCTATCTTCCCCTTCTCCACGTTCAGGTCGAAGGGAGAGACGAAGACCTCCCCTCGGCCGAGCCCGATGGTCTCCTTGAAGTAGTAGCGGCCCGCCTTGCTCTGAAGCCCCTCGTCCGGGACCAGGGAGACGTCGCCGTTATTGTAGTTGACCCTGCCAAGCTCCATGCCGGCCGAATCGATAAGGCGTATCTGGTCGTAGATCCCCTTCTTCTGGCTGAAAAAGAGGTACTCTCTGGCTATCTCCCGCCTGTAGCCGCTGCCGCCGCTTTCGAGGAACTTTTTGACCTCGTTCTGCTCGGAGAGGAACAGGAGGTCCGTGACGACCGAGCGGAACCTGTCGATAATGTGCCTTCTCTGCACCTCCACGCGGTGGGCCTCTCCGGCCTCGAGCACGGTCCTTTCGCTATCGCGGTGCACAAAGTAGACCACCGCGATAATGCCCAGCGCGACCAGCACGGAAGGGATAAAGGCGACAAGGAAGCGCTTTGCGAACGCCCGTTTGTCGATGGATGTGTACTCTTTTGAACTCATATCCGGGCATGGAGGGGCTGTTGAAAAAAGTACCTCATTGTCATTGCTTCGCCCTTTCTCAGGAAAGGGCGGGCTCCTCGCAATGACAATTTTTCAACAGCCCCGTGGTCCCTACTTCTCAGGACAGATGTTGTTGAACGCGCACCAACCGCAGTTAAGGTAGTCGGGCTTGGCCGTAAAATCCCTCTCCCTTATGCCCGAGGCCACCTCGTCTATGATCCCGAGCGTTTTTTCCATCTCCGGCTGGTCGAAGGAGGCCCCGCCGACGAGCCCGCTTTCCACGAAGTGCAGCTCGCATCCGGCCGGGGGCCTGCCGAAGTTCTTCTCATAGGCAAGGGCGTAGAGCTTTAGCTGCACCGAGCCCTTTGCCCTCTTGTCCGCCTTCTTCTTATCGGTCATCTCCGAGGTCTTGAAGTCTATCACATACGGGCCGTCCTGTCTCTCCTCCACCATGTCCCACCTGCCCCGGAGGACGCTGGTGCCAAGCTCGACGCTAAAGTCCTTCTCCACGGCGGCGGGCATGATGCCGTTAGCGCCTTCGCGCGCGAGAAAGCCCTTAAGCGCGGCCGCCCCGGCCTCCCACCTCCGGGTCTCGTGCTCCCTGGAGACGAAACCCTCGCTCCGCCAGGAACCCCTGAAGGCGTCGATCAGCTCTTCTTCGGTTATCCTCACCCCCTCGGTCTTCCTCCGGAAGTAGATGGAGATCGCGTCGTGCACGGCCTTGCCGTACATGACCGCGTGGTGGGGGAGGAGCGGGACCTTCAGGACGTGCACGTACTTGAACTTCAAGGGGCAGGTAAGGTAGTCGTCTATCTGGTAGTGGCTGAGCCTCAAGACCGTGTCGCCGGCTATGGGCTCGAGCCCGTGAGTTGCCTTCCGGACGGGAGCGAACCTCTCTATGGCCTCTTTGGGGGCGGCCTTTATGGTGGTGGCCGCGCGCGGGGTGTCGAGCGCCTCCAGGACGAACCTGCTCACCTTCTTCGCCCTCACCCCGCCGTAGTCCGAGGCGCTCGTCAGGTAGAGCTCGTCCATGGCCCTGGTCATGCCCACGTAGAAGAGCCTCCTCTCTTCTTCCAGGTGGAAGTCTCCGGTCGGCACTATGTCCCTTACGAGCCCCTCGGGCACCTCTATGGGGTCTTTCCTTTTCCTCCTCGGGAACCTCTCCGAGACAAGCCCCACCATAAAAACCGTTCCGAACTCGAGCCCCTTTGCCTTGTGCACGGTAAGCACGTGCACCCAGTCCGAATCGATGTCCGGCCCGGCAGGCGGGGGGTTGTCCCCGGCGTCCAT
>JAZGJJ010000048.1 GCA_036482575.1 Thermodesulfobacteriota bacterium | reverse complement strand
CCTTACAAGTATACCCCTCTCGCCGAGCGCGTCCTTGACGTGGCCGCCGGCGACACCGTCCCACGATGATTTTATCATAAAAAAATTGGCCGCGGAGGGGAAAACCTCCAATTCCGCGAACTTTCCGAGACGTCCCGGCATGTACTCCCTCTCCGAGGCGAACCACCTCTTTATCTCTTCCATATGCTCGGTGTCGCCAAGCGTTGCGACCCCGGCCGCCTGCGCGAGGGTGTTCACGGACCACGGCGGGAGGAAGCTCCGGAACCTCTCCACGACCGCCGGGGGTGCCACGAGATAGCCGAGCCTCAACCCCGCCATGGAGAAGAATTTGGTCATGGACCTCAAGACCACGAGGTTCTCGAACTCCCCGACGGACGCCTTGACGGAGTCCTCTTCGGAAAAGTCCGCGAACGCCTCGTCCACGATAACGACGGTGCCGTGCTTGCCGCACTCGTCCACCACCTTAAGAAGGAGTTCTTTTTCCATGAGCGCGCCCGTAGGGTTGGCCGGGTTGCCTATATAAAGGAGGTCGTAGCGCCCTTCCAGCCTCTTGAAGAGACCTTCGATATCCGGCAGGAAAGAGTCCTCCTCGCGGCACTGGAACTCGTCGACACTTACACCCCCGAGTTCAAGGGCGTATCTATACTCGCTGAACGCGGGCTCTACGATAAGCGCCTTCTTCGGACGGAAGACGGAGGGGACGAGATATATCAGCTCGGTCGAGCCGTTGGCCGGAAGCAGTTCCTCCGGCGAGATGCCGTGGTGGTCCGCAAGGGCGTGCCTGAGTTCACGTACGTCCGGGTCCGGGTAGGCCCCGGAGAGGGCGAGGGCCTCCCTTACGGCCCCTGCGGCGCGCGGTGAAAGCCCCAGCGGGCTTATGCTCGCGCTAAAGTCTATGATTTCTTCCGGGGACTTTCCGGCCCGCCTCGCGGCGGCCCAGATGTCTCCCCCGTGGGTCTCCTTCATACGCGGCCGTACCCCCGAAAACTCCGTCTACTCAACCACCGCCCTTGCGTCGAGAGCCACAGCCCCCTTATGGAGCACCATGAGCGGGTTTATCTCCAGCTCTTTAATCCCCTCGGTATCGTCAATAATCCTCGACACCTTTACTATAACGTCGGCGACGGCGTCCGTATCCACGGGCTCGCTGCCCCTGAAACCGGTAAGGAGCGGGTATCCCTTTACCTCGCGCATCATCTCGAGCGCCTCTTCCTTTTCGACCGGCGCAAGGCGGAAGCTCACGTCCTTCATAAGCTCCACGGCCACCCCCCCTATACCGAACATCACCGCCGGGCCGAACTGCTCGTCCCTCAAAGAGCCCACTATGACCTCGACACCCCGCCCGACCATCTCTTCGAGCAAAAAGCCCTCGACCGCCGCGGACGGGTCCTTGTCCCCGACGTTCATGACTATCTCGGAGAAGGCGCTCTCGACCTCCTCTTTGGTGTTAAGGCCCGTTATCACGCCGCCGAACTCGGTCTTGTGCAGTATGTCCCCGGACACCACCTTCAGTACCAGCGGGTAACCCATCTCCGAAGCCGCCTCGGCCGCCTCGACCGGACCCGTCACCAGCCGGTGCTTCGGCACGGGGACGGAGCGGGCGGCGAGTATCCCCTTTACCTCGGGCTCGGTTAAACTCTTTCGCCCCTCGCCCCTCGCCCTGTCGACGAGCCTGTCTATCTCTTCCCCGGTCATCCTATACCCGTCCCTTTCTCGCAAGTATGGCGGCGGCCCTTACGGCACTCTCAGGGCTGGCGAATACGGGCAGCCCCCTTTCGGTAAAGAGCCCCTTCCTCTCCTGCGAGTACTTCCCACCGGGCGAGCAGATAATAGCCGGCTTCCCGGCCATTGCTATCCTCTCGGCCAGAAGTTCCGGGAGCCTGTCGGTAAGGCCGGGCGGTCCCCAGAGCGGGGCCACTATAGCGAGGTCGTAGTCGTCACCGTCGAGCGCCACCCCGACCGCCTCGGCGAACCACTCGTCCGTGGCGCTGCCGGTCAGGTCCAGCGGGTTACCGACCGTAAAGTAAGACGGGAGGACGGCTTTTAGCCTCTCCTTTTTCCCGTCGGGCAGGGCGGACACCTCAAGCCCGGCCGAGACGCAGGCGTCCGCCACGTTCACGCCAATGCCTCCGGCGTCGGTTATCACCGCGACCCTCCGTCCCTTCGCCGCGCTCTGCATGCCCACCGCCTTGCAGCCGTCCATGAACTCCTCGTACCCGGAGAGCTCCACCACTCCGGCCTTCTTGAAGGCCGCGCTGTAGAGCTCGTCCCTTCCGGCCATCGCCCCGGTGTGGGAACGGGCCGCGGCCCGGCCCACCTCGCCGCGGCCGACCTTAAGCGCCATGACGGTCTTCCTCCTGGCGCAGTTCTTTGCGCTCTCGACGAACCGCCTGCCGTCTTTTATGGACTCTATGTATAGCACCACCGTTTCGGTCGCGTCGTCACGGGCCAGGAAGTCGAGGCAGTCGGTCTCGCTTACGTCCACCATGTTTCCGTAGCTCAAGACCCTCGACACCCCTACTCCCTCGGCCGCCAACTCGTCCATGGCCGTAAGCGCGAAGGAGCCGCTCTGCGATAGCACGGCTATGGACCCCCTGCCGGGCCTCTTTATCCTCTCCACGGGTATGAAGAAGGTATCCACCCCGGAGACCGCGTCGTAGATGCCCATGCAGTTCGGCCCGACGACCCGTATGCCGGTCTTTTTTATTACATCCCTGAGCTCATCTTCCAGCGCCTTCCCCCTGTCGTCGGTCTCGCCGAAGCCGCCGCTTACCACCACGGCCCCCCTGAGCTTCCCTTCCGCCTCCTTAAACACCCCGGAGACGGCGGCCGCCGGAACTGCCACGACCGCGAGGTCTATTGGTGCGCCTATATCCTTAATCGACGGATAGCACTTAAGCCCCCTTACGGTCTCGTACTTGGGGTTTACCGGGTACACCCCCCCGGTAAACCCCGAACCACCGAGGCTCTCCATTACGATAGCCGAGAGCTTGCCCGGAGTGTCCGAAGCGCCCACCACGGCGATGGAGCCGGGGTTGAAGAGGAAGTCGAGTTCCCTCTGCTTCCCCATTTAGTCGAGCTTGAAGGCGACCTTCAGTACGGCCTGGTACTCGGCGACCTTTCCGTCCACGATCTTGCCGTGGTGCTCGGTGACCTCGAACCAGGCAAGTCCCCTTAGCGACTGCGACGCCTTCTCGACGGCGTTCGCGATCGCCTCCTCGTAGCTCTTGGGCGATACCCCGACGAGTTCTATCTTCTTGTAGGTCTTACCCATAGTAATGCCCTCCTTTTTTTTATTGTCCTGCTATAAGCTGATGCCCGCGGCGGTAAGCCATATGAAGATAAGTCCCACGGTGAGCACGACCATGTTCATCGTGGAACTCTTCCTGTGGAGCCTTTTGAACTCCTCCCTCATCTTTTCCCTTTCGGCCCTGTCCTCCACGGCCTTCATCCGTGCCTTGACGTCCCTCGCCTCGCTGCCGATGAAGATCCCCGAGTAGAAGACAAGGAGCGTGAGTGCTGCGAGCACCGCCACGCGCAGGAAGGGGAACACCCCCTCCATTAAGGAGAGGCCGAGGAGCGTAAAGAGGGCGACCAGGCTGCAGAAGTAATTTATGATCCAGTACTTCGGGAATATGTCGCCCACCACGTCCCCGGCCGTCTCGCGCGGAAGCACCTTGAAGATACTCGGCGCGGCGAAGAAGCTGAAGAAGACGACCGAGCCGATCCAGACGACGATGGATAAGAGATGTATGAACTTAAACAGGGTAACCATATCAGCCTCCTTGACTGTGGGGGTTCCTTCAATGGAAGCCTCGGGAGAGGGCCTGCCCCGTACTTGCCGCGGGGCCACCGGCTACCCTATTTATACCGCAGAAGCGAGCTTTTTTCTATAATTTTTTGCCGGTTGGGGGGGGCGCTGGCCGGGGCCCGCCGGGGCCTG
>JAZGJJ010000047.1 GCA_036482575.1 Thermodesulfobacteriota bacterium | reverse complement strand
CGTCGCCCCCGGCTATGCCCACGTCGGCCTCCACGGCCTCGCCCGGCCCGTTCACCACGCAGCCCATCACGGCCACGTTAACCGGCTCCCGCACGTGGGCGAGCCTCTTCTCTATCTCGAGCGCGATCGACACGCAGTCGAACTTGAGCCTGCCGCAGGTGGGACACGATATGATGTTGACCCCTCTTTTCCTCAGGCCCAGGGCCTTCAGTATCTCCCACCCTACCTTGACCTCCTCGACCGGGTCTCCGGTAAGGGAGACCCTTATGGTGTCGCCTATCCCCCCGGCGAGGATAACCCCTATACCGACCGAGGACTTTATGGTACCGGAAAAGAGCGTCCCCGCCTCGGTGATGCCGACGTGGAAGGGGTAGTCGACCTTTTCCGCCAGGAGCCTGTAGGCGTCTATGGTGGTCCACACGTCCGAGGCCTTGAGCGCGACCTTTATCTCCCGGAACTCCATATCCTCGAGAATATGGATGTGCCTGAGAGCGCTCTCGACCATCGCCTCGGCGGTCGGGTGGCCGTACTTCTTGAGTATGTCCTTCTCCAGCGAGCCGGAGTTGACGCCTATGCGGATGGGGATGGCGCGCTCCGCGGCCGCCCTTACGACCTCCTCGACACGCTCCCTGGAGCCTATGTTCCCGGGGTTAAGCCTGAGCCCGTCCACGCCGTTATCCACGGCCTTCAGCGCGAGCCTCCAGTCGAAGTGTATGTCGGCTATTACGGGGACCTTCAGTTCCTTTACTTCCTTTATTATCCCGCCAAGCGCTTCAGCGGCCTCCATGTCGGGCACGGCGACCCTCACTATCTCGCAGCCCGCCCCGTGAAGGGCCCGTATCTGGGAGACGGTAGCGCCGACGTCGGCGGTCGGAGTGTTGGTCATCGACTGGACGCTCACGGGCGCGCCACCGCCGATTGCCACGTCCCCTACCCTTATGCCCCGCGTTTCCCTCCTCTTTATCATCCCTAAACTATACTATATCCCCCCTCAAAACACCATGATGGTGTTTTAAATTTAGAAACTATCGACCGCAATACATGTTGCTAACGTTACAGAAGACCGCATACACGTTGCCAGTGCGGCACGCACCATGATGGTGTTTCAGATTGACAAAGACGCCGTCGTGTCATAAGCTTTTTACTCCACTGCGTAAAGGGATTAAAAGGGAGGCCGGTTTGGAGATAAGGTCGGATTTTCTTGTGATAGGCTCGGGCATCGCGGGGCTCACGTTCGCGCTCAAGGCGGCAAAGGCGGGGAGCGTGGCGGTCGTGACCAAGCGCGAGGTGCGGGAGGGGGCGACCTTCTATGCACAGGGGGGGATAGCCTCGGTCCTGGGCGATGAGGACAGCTTCGAGGCCCACATAGCGGATACGATAGAGGCCGGCGCCGGGCTCTCCAACCCGGAGATAGTGGAGATGGTGGTGCGCGACGGCCCGGAGATGATTCGGGAGCTCATAAGGCTCGGCGCGCGGTTTACGAGCAAGGCCGGGGGAGGGGGCGGGAGGGACGCGGCTCTGGACCTCGGAAGAGAGGGCGGACACTCGAAGAGGAGGATAGTGCATGCCGGCGACCTCACGGGAAGGGAGGTCGAGGAGACGCTCGTAAGGGCAGTGGAGGCCGCTGGTAACATAACGGTCTATGAGGACCACATGGCGGTGGACTTGATAACCCACTCCAAGTTCGTCGAGGGCAGAGGCGAGGAGAGGCTCTGGGGGGCCTACGTGCTCGACAAGGGCACCGGCGAGGTCAAGAGCTTTACGGCAAAGGCCACCGTACTCGCCACCGGCGGGGCGGGCAAGGTCTACCTCTATACCAGCAACCCGGACGTGGCCTCGGGCGACGGTGTGGCGACGGCCTACCGCGCCGGGGCGGAGGTCGCCAACATGGAGTTCATACAGTTCCACCCCACCTGCCTCTACCACCCCGAGGCCAAGAGCTTCCTCCTGTCGGAGGCGCTAAGGGGTGAAGGCGCTCTCTTAAAACTCTCCGACGGAACTCCGTTTATGAAGGGGCACCACCCTCAGGGGGACCTCGCGCCGAGAGACGTCGTGGCCAGGGCCATAGACTTCGAGCTTAAAAAGAGCGGCAGGGAGTGCGTCTACCTCGACATAAGCCACAGGAAGCCGGAGTTCATAAAGGAGCGGTTCCCCAATATCCACCGGAGGTGCCTCGAGTTCGGCTTCGACCTCGCCGCCGGTCCCATACCCGTCGTCCCCGCGGCCCACTACATCTGCGGCGGGATAAAGACGGACAGGGCCGGGAGGAGCAGCGTAAAAGGGCTCTACGCCATAGGCGAGGCGGCCTGTACGGGGCTGCACGGCGCCAACCGGCTCGCCTCCAACTCGCTCCTGGAGTCACTGGTGTTCGCCACGAAGGCGGCCGAGGACGGCGTGGAGGCCATAGAGGAAGAGGGGGAGGAAAAAGGGAAAACCGTTATCCCCCCTATACCGCCCTGGGAGAGCAAGGGGGCGGTCATAAGCGACGAGGCCGTGGTCATAAGCCAGAACTGGGACGAGATAAGAAGGCTTATGTGGAACTACGTCAGTATCGTAAGGTCGGATAAGAGGCTCGAGAGGGCCGGGAGAAGGATAGAGCTCCTTCAAAAAGAGATAAACGAGTACTACTGGGACTTCACCGTTACGAGCGACCTGCTGGAGCTGAGGAACATCGCGACGGTAGCCGAGCTTATAATAAGGTCCGCCACGGCAAGGAAAGAGTCCCGGGGGCTCCACTACAATATAGACTACCCCGAGAGGGACGACGAGAAGTTCCGGAGGGAAACGGTGCTCAAGAAAGAGCCGGAGGGGTAGCCGACGGAGGCAGGGTTATGGTAAAAACACTCCCCTCCCCCTTCCTGCTCGTGACCTTTATCTCGCCGCCGTGGTCGGTTATTATCCTGTAGCTTATGGTGAGCCCGAGCCCCGCCCCCGTCATCTTGGAGGTATGAAACGGGTTAAAGACCTTCCTTATCTCCTGTTCCTCTATGCCGCAGCCCGTGTCCGTAACGGTAACCACCACAGACCCGCCGTCTCCGGCCGAGGTCAGGACCTCTATCGTCCCCGTATCCTCTATGGCCTCCACCGAGTTCTGGAGGACGTTGAAGAACGCCATCTTCATGTTGGTCCCGTCAAGGCGGAGTTCCGGAGGGTCAGCCATAAGAGAAACGGTTATCTTTATCCGTTTCCCCTCGGCCAACTCCTCCGCCGCCTCCACGGCTTTTTCCACGACCTCGTTAACGTTGCACGGTGAAAGCCTTGAGACGAGTATCCACTTATACTCGTCTATCCTCTGGAGCATCCGCTCCATCCTGTCCACGGATTTTATTATGGTCTCGGCGCAGCGTTTGCGCTCCTCGTCGGTCTCATGCTCGCGAAGCCGCCTGGCCATGCCGCCGATGGTAACCAGCGGGTTCCTGACCTCGTGGGCTATGCCGTCTACCATCTCTCCGAGGGCGGCCATCTTCTCGCTCTCCCTGAGCCTGCTCTGCAGCATCCTCATGCCGAGGAGCGACCTGACCCTGGCCGAGAGCTCCACCATGCTGTAGGGCTTGGTTATGTAGTCCTCCGCCCCCAGCCCCAACCCCATCACCTTGTCCTCGAGCTCGCCCTTGCCGGTAATCATTATTACCGGTATGTAGCGCGTATCCTCATCCGACTTGAGCCTCCTGCAGACCTCGTAGCCGTCGAGCTGCGGCATCATGACGTCAAGAAGCACTATGTCCGGATGGAAAGATTTCACCTTCTCCAGCGCCTCCATACCGTTCGTGGCGCCGGCCACCTCGTACCCCTCGGCCTCCATCTTAGATGAGAGCAAAAAGAGGCTCTCGTCGCTGTCGTCCACCACAAGCACCCGTGGGTTCATCTCGGGACCCCACCTTTTATCTTGACACTGTCTGCCATATGCAGTAGGTTTTTTCCTGTAACGTCACCGTAACTAAAGGGGCTCGCAGTGTTCTTTAAATTATTTCTGTTATTCACCATCATCCCGGTGGTCGAGCTTGCGATCCTGATAAAAGTGGGGAGCTATCTCGGCACGCTCCATACCGTCCTCCTCGTCATCGGTACGGCCCTTGTCGGGGCCTGGCTGGTGAGGCTCGAAGGGCTTAACGTCGCGTATCGCTTTCAGGGAAACCTCGCAAGCGGGGTGTTCCCCTCCGAGGAAATATTCGACGGGGCGCTCTTGCTCGTCGCGGGCGCGCTCCTTATAACCCCCGGGCTTACGACCGACCTGGTGGGCTTCCTCGCGGTCTTTCCCGCGTCAAGGAACGTCATGAAGGGTGTCATACGCCGGTACATGGAAAAGAGGATGCCGCCCGCGAGGATGCTTTGAACCATCCCCCCCCCTCCCCTCACCTC
>JAZGJJ010000046.1 GCA_036482575.1 Thermodesulfobacteriota bacterium | reverse complement strand
GGATTTTGTACCGGAGGCGTATATTATCGTATACGTCGAGGATCAAAATCCGCCACCAACGACGTATGGCGGGAAAATCGGCGGTTTGCTAATCGGCGGTTCGAACTACTCCCGTACCTGCCCATCTCCATAGACGATAAACTTGCGCGTAGTCAAATCCTCCAACCCCATCGGCCCGAAAGAATGCAGCTTGGTCGTGGATATCCCGATCTCCGCGCCGAGGCCGTACTGGAAGCCGTCGCTGAAGCGGGTCGAGGCGTTCACCATTACCGAAGACGAGTTGACCTCGTTCATGAACTTCGTGGCGTTCGAGTAATCCTTCGTGACGATAGACTCGGTATGGAGCGAGCCGTACTTGTCTATGTGGGCTATGGCCGCGTCAAGGCTATCGACCACCTTTACGGCGAGGATCAAGTCCAGATACTCCTCATGCCAGTCCTCTTCCGTGGCTTCCTTTATATCCTTGAGTATCTTCCGCGTCTCCGCGCATCCGCGGAGCTCCACCCCGGCGTCCTTATACCTCTTGTATGCCAGGGGCAGGAACTCTTTGGCGATTTTTTTATTAACGAGGAGCGTCTCCATGGCGTTACACACGCCCGGCCTCTGCACCTTCGAGTTAAAGGCGATATTCCCGGCCATCTCTACGTCCGCATGCTCGTCCACGTATACGTGGCAGACCCCCTTATAGTGCTTTATCACCGGGATGCGCGAGTTCTCGGAGACGAACCTTATAAGCCCCTCCCCGCCGCGCGGGATGATGAGGTCTATCTGGTCTTCGAGTTTTAGCATCTCCAAGACGGCCTCCCTCTCGGTGGTCGGGACCACCTGCACGGCCGCCTCGGTAACCCCCTCGGCCTTGCAGGCCGCGGAGAGCACCCTGCCTATGGCGGTGTTCGAGTGTATGGCCTCGCTCCCACCGCGCAAGACTACGGCGTTGCCCGACTTGAGGCACAGCCCGGCGGCGTCGGCCGTTACGTTGGGCCTCGACTCGTAAATTATCCCTATGGTCCCGAGCGGTATGCGCTTCCTTCCGACGACGAGGCCGTTCGGTCTGGTCCACATCCCGGTTACCTCTCCGACCGGGTCCGGCAGGGCCGCGACCTCCTCCAATCCGGCGGCCATCCCCTCTATCACCTTATCCGAGAGGGTGAGCCTCTCGGTCATAGCCTTTGTAAGCTCCCGCTCTTTAGCTCCCGCAAGGTCTTTCTTATTCTCCTCCTTAAGGGAGGAAGAATTTTCCCTGAGTTCGGCGGCCATCTTTACAAGCACCCGGTTCTTAACGGCAGTGCCGAGCCTTGCCACCTCAAGAGAGGCCTCCCTCGCGGCTTGAGCAACCTTCAACATATCTTTCGCTATGGACATCGGTACGCTCCTTATTTACATTACCACCAGGTTATCCCTGTGTATGACCTCATCATAGACCCTGTAGCCGAGCGCGGCTTCTATCTCTCCGCTCTTGAGCCCCTTTATCCTGTCTATCTCGCCGGAGTTATAGTTGACCACGCCTCTTGCGAATTCCATACCGCCGGAGTCCACGCAGTGGACGACCTCTCCGGCCTCGAAGGTGCCGTCGATCTTCACTATGCCGGAAGGCAGAAGGCTCTTCCCCTTCCCGACGAGCGCCCCCCTGGCCCCGTCGTCCACGAAGACCCTGCCGGTCGGCCGGGTGGAGTAGGCTATCCAGTGCTTCTTCCTGGTAAGCCGGTCCTCCTTCGCCGGAACAAAGGTCCCCACGTCCTCTCCGGCAAAGACTCTCGCCATCACCCCGTCTTCCATGCCGCTGGCGATCACCGTGGCACAACCGTGATGCGCGGCCGTGGCGGCCGAAGATACCTTCGTCACCATCCCGCCCGTGCCATACGCCCCCGTATCAATGCTCGACGGGTGCAGCTCGAAAGAATCGATATCCTCTATAAAGGAAATCCTCCCGGCATCGTCGTGCTTCCGGGGGTTCTTGTCGTATACGGAGTCTATGTCCGTCAATATGATCTGGACGTCCGCGCCGCAGAGGCTCGTAGTAAGCGCGGAGAGGTTGTCGTTATCGCCGAACTTGAGCTCATCGACCGCCACGGTGTCGTTCTCGTTTATAACGGGCACCACGCCCATATCGAGAAGTTCACTTACCGTATTCTGCGCGTTGCGGAACCTCTTGCGGTCGGCGAAGTCGTCGTGGGTAAGGAGTATCTGGGCCACCTTCCTGTCGAACTTCGCGAAGGCCTCCTCATAGCGGGCCATAAGCGCGGTCTGGCCGAGCGCGGCAATGGCCTGCCTCTCCGGTATGGCCGAAGGACGCTCCTTAAGGCCGAGCTTCTCCATGCCCATGGCGATAGAGCCGGAAGATACGAGCACAACCTCCCTGCCCTCGGAGATCAGGGCAGCCAAGTCCCCGGCTATCCGGTCGAAGTCGCCCCCGGCAATGACGGCACTCCCGACCTTAACGACGACCCGCTTAGCCTTCTTAACTATCTCTCTCTTTTTTTCCCCCATTTTTTCCTTCACTCTTTAACCTCTCCACCTCAGTGCCAACCCAGTCCACGAGCTCGGTGAGCCCGTCGCCCGTAACGGCCGACACGGGAAATACCTTTATACCCTTACCCGTGAAAAATTTCAACAACCCCGGCAACGCCTCGCGGGCCTCGGTCAAGTCCACCTTATTCAAGACCAGGACCGAGGGCCTCCCGGCCAGCTCCGGGCTGAAGGCCTCCAGCTCTCGCATGATAACCTTAAAATCCTCCATCGGGTCCCTATCCGTATCCGGCGAGAGGTCCAGGATATGGATAAAAAGCGAGGTCCTCTCTATGTGCTTCAAAAACCTTATCCCGAGCCCCTTCCCCGTGTGCGCGCCCTCGACGAGCCCGGGTATGTCGGCCACTATAAAGTCCTTATCGTCACGCCTCACCACGCCGAGATGCGGCACGAGGGTCGTGAACGGATAGTCCGCCACCTTCGGCTTAGCTGCGGAGATGCGCGAGATAAGCGTGGACTTCCCGGCGTTCGGAAAGCCTATTATCCCCACGTCGGCAAGGAGTTTTAACTCCAGTTGTAACTCCATCTCTTCTCCCTCCTCACCGGGCTGGGCGAAGCGCGGGGCCTGCCGCGTCGAGCTCTTGAAGTGCGCGTTCCCCTTACCGCCCCTCCCCCCCTTGAGGCAAAGGAACTCCTCCCCGTCGCGGGTAAGGTCCGCAAGCCGCTCTCCGGTGCCGGAGTCCGTTATAAGGGTACCCGGCGGGACGTGCATAACCGCGTCCTCCCCATCCTTTCCGTGACGGTCCGAGCCCATGCCGTGCCCCCCCCTGCCCCCCTCGTAATGGCGCTTGTAGCGGAAGTCCAGGAGGCTCGTCATGCGGCCGTCCGAAATGAAGCGGATGTCCCCGCCCCTGCCGCCGTCACCGCCG
>JAZGJJ010000045.1 GCA_036482575.1 Thermodesulfobacteriota bacterium | reverse complement strand
ACCTCCTTGATTATTATTTATGGAAGAACTGCAACGGACCGTTCAAGGTAATAATAGAATAAATCCGTAACCGTGTCAACACCTGATGGGGGGCGGGGGATGGGGGGAAATGGGGGGGGAAAGGGGGGGACAGCGGGGGCGGGAAGTGACGTTTAAAAGGGAAAACGGCCGCTATTATCCCTCTTTTCCTCCTCGCTGCCATCATACAAAAAAGCAAGGCCTTTTTGGGGGTTCTCGCAAGCCTCGAATACGAAAATTTCTCATTGCCGCGGAATATCAGGAAGGGACTGAAAGGTCGTCCGGCTGTCAAAGAGCGGTCGGGATGGCAGAGGGAGATTAAAAAAAACGGTCGCTGTTGTATATGCTCAGTAATTATTTTACGCGAACTTCTCCCCTTGTGATTCTTTAGATATCTTCATCTCCAGTTCTACATACGAAATAACCATATAAATTCCCACGAACACAAGAAAAGCAATTCCCACATAGGTTCTTGGCTCCACACTATATGACAATCGTAGAAAATCGTTCATGTAGACAAAAGCAACAACGTGCGCCGTGTTAAAAAATACATGGGCGGCAATGCATGGGACAAGCGACCTTCTCTTTTCGTACATATAGGCAAGTACCAAGCCCATAATACTGAACAACTGTCCATGATATAGTATGAATACGGTTGCCGTCAGAGGAATAAATAGGGACGGAATAAATAGGAATAAATAGGGACAGCGACCGTTTATTTCTTTTTTGGTCTTCCCCTCGGCAACGCCTTAAGAATCCGTCCTATGGTGCCCTCTATTTTCTCAACGAACCTGTCGTCACCGCACGGTCTACCGGTCAAAGTGCTCTTCCTTATCGTCTCGATGGCAGACTCATCATCCGAGTCCTTCAAGTAATCTTCCCAGCCCTTGATCTTCTTTTCAAGGTGAAGACCACGGGACAGTACCTCATCCGTGCCTTTTTCAATATGTCCGGCGGCGCTTGACCAGGGGTACCTCCTCGCCTTTCTGACTATCCCGGCGCGTACGGGATTGTTCTCCACATAACGGACGGCCGCGAAGAGGTGTTCCTCGTCAAGAGCGCATGAAAAGAAGCGGCCCTGCCAGAGATGGCCCCGCGCTTCTTTCTTCCTGTTATAGTACTGCGAGTATCTCATGTGGAGGGTGTTGAAGGTTTTGGCGAGCGAGTCCGGCCTGTCAGGGACGCAAATGAAGTGCACGTGGTTGGTCATGAGGCAGTAGGCCCATATCCTCGTGTCGTACTTGACGCTGTAATCTTTTAGCCAGTCCAGATACCGGTTGTAATCATCCTCGTCGTCAAAGACGGGCATCCGATAATTACCCCTTTGAGTGACGTGGTGGGGATAACCGACGGCAACGGCTCTTGCGATTCGCGGCATACCGGAAGCATATCAACTCAGACAAGGGATGGTCAACAAAAAACGGTCGCTGTCCCTATTTATTCCTCTATACCATAATGATATGCCGTCTATCATACCCACTTTTATAGCAGGCATCTTTCTGGCTCGTGCCTACAAGCAGTCCGGATCTCTTATTTCACCATTAATAATGCATGCGCTCTACAACAGCCTTTTTTCTTATTTACTCTTTACTTAGCCACCCAAAACTACTTCCACAAAAAGTTCTACCTGTTTTTTTGTCGGCACAAATAGGGATAAATAGGGACGGGATAAATAGGATAAATAGGGAGATAAATAGGGACAGCGACCGTTTATTCCCCCCTTCCCTCCTCCCCAATAATACTCCTCACCAAGGGTTTGTCAACAGAAACACGGGCGGGAATCGTCGAGCCCCCGGTCGACTCCGCTCAGGGCAGGCTTCCTTCGGCGCCCCTCACCCTTCGACAAGCCTGTCGTGAGTTTATCGAACGGCTCAGGGTGAACGTGAGGGGTTTTTAATAGCTGTCCGTCACGGACCCAAACCGGCAAGTTTTCCGTCAGACGAGGCAGACGCACATTTTGGCCCGCAGGCGTATAGTGCTATACGTTGAGGAGCGAAAATGTGCGGCTAACGACGTATGGCGGGGAAATCGCCGGTTTGCAAAACGAAAGCCTTGAACGCCCCGCCAAGCTGTGTTAACCTCGTCTTCTATGCGGCTTACCAGAGAACAGGTTGAGAAGGCCTGCGGGCTTATACTCGAAAGGCTCAAGGAGAAGAAGCTCATCGTCTTCAAGGCCGACGAGGGGAAGGTGCTCGAAAGGATGGTGGAGGTCTTCCTCGAAGACCTCCGGGCCGAAGACAGACTCGACAAGGAAATAGAGGCGATACTCTCCTCCCACTCCAACGCCATCGACGACCAGCGGCTCGACTACAGGAGGATGTTCAACATGATAAAAGGCAAGCTCGCCAGGGAACGGGGGCTGACGCTTTGAGGCTCACGGAGGACAGGATATCCCACGTCTCCCACCTCGTCTCCGACGGCATATGGAAAGACGACATGGTGGACTTCACCGACGACGAGAAGGCCCTTAAGGAGATAAAACGCGTCATAACTGACTACCTGAAGATAGAAGACGCCGCGGACACCACGGCGAGGAACAAGATACGATCGCTCTCACGGGACGTCCCGGAGGGGAGCCGCGAGTGGGACATCCTCTACAAGCAGTACTTCGAGGAGGAGCTCGGCAAGAAGAGGTTCTAAACGCTCCGCCCACCCTTCCCCCTCCCCCCCATACCGTCTATGGACTATAGATACCTTCTACCCCCCCTGGTGGGCGCCGCCATAGGCTGGCTCACCAACTACGTGGCTATAAAGCTCCTCTTCCGGCCCCATCTGCCCATCTCCATCCTGGGTTTCAAGCTCCAGGGGCTCATCCCCAAGAGAAGGAAAGACATCGCCAGGAGCATGGCGCAGACCATCGAGAAGGATCTCCTCTCCTCCAAAGACATCGCCGCCACGCTCAACACGATCGACTGGAAGGACGAGGTGGAGAAGACGGTCGAGGAGGTGGTGGAGCACAGGTTCGCCGCCCGGAGTATAAAAAAAATCCCCCTCGTCGGGCTCGTATCGGAAAACCTCACCTACCACATAAAGTACCTCCTCACCCGCGAAATACTCCGCCACATAGACAAGAACAAGGAAGGCTTCGCCCAAAAGCTTGGCGAGGGGGTGGACGTCCAGGAACTCCTCGTAACGAGGATCGACGACATGGACCTGAAAAGGTTCGAGGACCTCTTGACCGCGTTTATCTCAAACGAGCTGCGCCACATAGAATGGATAGGCGGGATAATGGGCTTCCTGATCGGGCTCACGCAGACCGCGATATTCTATTTCTTCAGATAACAGCCCCATAACCGGATGAAGACCGCCCTTACCATAGCCGGCTCCGACCCTTCCGGGGGCGCGGGAATACAGCGCGACCTCCGGACCTTCCGCGACTTCAAGGTGCGGGGGCTCTCGGCCGTAACCGCCCTGACCGCCCAAAACGGAAAGAGCGTAAAGGCCGTTGAGCCGGTCGCCCCGCGCATCCTCGCGAGGCAGGTAGACGTGCTGCTCGAAGAGTTCGACGTGGACGCCGTAAAACTCGGGATGCTCGCGAACCCCGAAGTAGTGGCGGCGGTTACGCGGCTCATAAAGAGGCACGGACTGAAGAACGTCGTACTCGACCCGGTCTTCCGGGCCTCGCCCGGGCGGGGGCAAAGTGGCCGGGTCGGCCGGCCGCTCCTGACCCCGCTCCGTCCCGGCATAACCGCCCTGAAAAAACTCCTGCCCCTCGTAAGGGTGGTAACGCCCAACCTCGACGAGGCGGCCGTGCTTTCGGGCATAAAGGTAACGGGCGTTAAGTCGATGGAAGAGGCGGCCGAAAGGATCCACGGGCTCGGCCCGGCATGCGTACTCGTAACGGGCGGCCACCTGAAGGGCAGTCCTATCGACGTCCTCTACGACGGAAAGGGGTTTACCCGCTGCGAAGCCCCACGGATAAAGGGTGCCGACACCCACGGCACGGGCTGCATGCTGTCGGCGGCCGTTGCCGCGAAGCTCGCCAGGGGCCGAGGGGTAAAAAAGGCCATCAAGGAGGCGAAGAGGTACGTTACGCTGGAGCTCAGGAGGCGGTCAAAGATTTAACGAGTCCATAAGGCCTTCCACGATCCCCCCCTTGCCCTCGGCACTCCTGGAGTCGGAGACGAACTTGGAGGGGTCGGAAAAGCTGTATATCTGCTTGACCCCGTTCTCCTTCGATACGATATATATACCCGGGTACCCCGGAATACGGTAGGCGTCGGCGAGCTCCTCCTCGTAATGACCGTGCTCCGGATTTATGCGCACCTTCAGGAGCCCCTTCAAGTAGGCGGCCACCTCCGGGGTGGGCAGCGTGTTCTCGTTGAAACTCTTGCAGTAGCCGCACCAGTCCACGTAGAAGTAAACGAGCATGGACTTCCCGGTCTTCTCGTGCTCGGCAAGCGCCCTCTCGTAACCCCCCGCGTCGTTGAACCACGAATATTCGTCCCAGGAGGAGAGGGCCGGAGCAGACTCGGCCTGTGCCGGATAGAAGTGGGTATAGAGCTTAAACCCGGCAAATAATAACAGGGCTATCAGTATCAGCTTCTTCACGCCTTACCCCCTTATATTAGGGCCTAAATCAGGCCGAAACCGGATAATTTAAAGAGCGGAACCATCTGAAAAGTTTACGGTTTCTCCCAAACAGGCTACCACATCTCCCCTCCCGTTGCAACAGCATTGCGCCCTGCCACAACCCGTAATTTGCTTGACATATGACCACCATCTTGGCTAAATAGAAGGTCTGTTTTGAACAAAATACAGGGGAAAAAGGTTCGTATGTTTAAGAAGATGCTCATAGCCAACAGGGGCGAGATAGCCTCACGGATAATCCGTGCCTGCCGGGAGCTCGACATCCCGACCGTGGCCATCTATTCCGAAGAGGACGCCACGAGCCTTTACGTTAAGAAGGCGGACGAGGCGTACATGGTGGGGCCGGGCCCGATCGAGGGCTATCTGAACCGCCACCGCATAGTGGACCTCGCGGTAAAGGTGGGCGTGGACGCCATACACCCCGGCTACGGCTTTCTCTCGGAAAACCCGAAGCTGCCTCTGCTGTGCGAGCGGAGTAGTATCACCTTCATAGGCCCGTCGAGTAAGACCATAGCCGACATGGGGGACAAGATAAGGGCCCGGGAGATGATGCAAAAGGCCGGCGTCCCGGTAGTGCCGGGGACGGAGAACGCTATCGAAGACCCGGACGAGGCCCTTGAGTGGGCCGACCGGATAGGCTACCCGGTGATGGTCAAGGCCTCGGGCGGAGGGGGAGGAAGGGGGCTCAGGATAGCCAGGGACCGGAGTGAGCTCCTCGGCGCCGTCGAGACCGCCAGGAAGGAGGCCGGGGCCGCCTTCGGACTCTCGGACGTCTTCCTGGAAAAATACCTGGAGGAGCCGCACCATATAGAGTTCCAGATACTCGCCGACAACATGGGCAACACCATCCACCTTGGCGAGAGGGACTGCAGCATCCAGCGGCGCCACCAGAAGCTGATCGAGATAGCCCCCTCGCTCCTGCTCGACGAAGAGCTCCGGGCCAGGATGGGCGAGACCGCAATAAAGGCGGCAAAGGCCGTCGGCTACACCAACGCCGGAACGATAGAGTTCCTGGTCGATAAGGACAGGAACTTCTACTTCATCGAGATGAACACCAGGATACAGGTCGAGCACCCGGTGACCGAGGAGGTAACGGGCATAGACCTCGTCAAGAAACAGATCGAGATAGCGGCCGGCAAGCCGCTCGGGCTCGCGCAGGAGGACGTAAAGATACTCGGCTACGCCATGGAGTGCCGCATATGCGCCGAGGACCCGAAGGCGAACTTCATGCCCAACTCCGGCAGGGTAACGGCCTACTACTCGCCCGGAGGTATAGGGGTCAGGATAGACGGCGCCATATACAAGGACTACGTCGTGCCCGACTGCTACGACTCCATGATAGTAAAGCTCATCGTCACGGGCGGCACGTGGGAAGAGACCGTCAAGAGGATGAACCGCTCGCTCGATGAGTTCGTAATACGGGGGCTTAAGACCACGATACCGTTCCTCAGTAACATAATGAACGACGAGGACTTCAAGAACGGCAGGTTCGACACGGGCTACATAGACAGGAAGCCCGAACTTATGGAATACTACGAATACGGAGAGCCAACGGACCTCGTGGCCGCCATATCGGCGGCCATAGCCGCCCACCACGGCTTTTGAGGGAATTCAGGGGGTTTAAGGAAAATATGCCTATAAAAAAGAAAAATACAAAACCGGCCGTAAAGAAAAAAGCCGCCGGGAAAAAAACGGCACCCGGGACGTTCATAACCGATACGGTCCTGAGGGACGCGCACCAGTCACTCCTCGCCACGCGCATGAGGACAGAGGACATGCTCGATGCGTGCAAGACACTCGACAGGATCGGCTACTGGAGCCTCGAGGTGTGGGGCGGGGCCACCTTCGACACCTGCCTCCGGTTCCTCCGGGAGGACCCCTGGGAGAGGCTCCGGAAGCTCAGGAAGGCGCTCCCCAATACCCGGCTCCAGATGCTCCTGAGGGGGCAGAACCTCGTCGGCTACCGCCACTACGCCGACGACGTGGTGGAAAAGTTCGTCGAGAAGGCCGTGGAGAACGGCATGGACGTCTTCCGTATATTCGACGCGCTTAACGACATAAGGAACGTCGAAACGGCCATACGGGCGGTAAAGAAGAACAAGGCCCACGTCGAGGCCTCCATATGCTACACGACGAGCCCGGTCCATACGAACGAGGGGTTCGTGGATATGGCCAAAAAACTAGAAAAACTCGGGGCGGACACCATCTGCATAAAGGACATGGCCGGGCTTCTCACCCCCCCGGCCGCCGTCGACCTCATCACCAAACTAAAGAAGAAGGTCCGGCTGCCTATACACATGCACTCGCACTACTCTTCGGGCCTTGCCTCGATGACGTACCTTAAGTCCATAGAGGCCGGGGCCTCCATAGTGGACACGGCCATATCGAGCCTCGCCTCGGGCACCTCCCAGCCCCCCACCGAAAGCCTCGTGGTGGCCCTGCAGGGTACGCCCTTCGATACAGGCCTGGACCTCTCTCTGCTCTCGGAGGTCGCGGAATATTTTAAGACCATAAGGAAGAAGTACAAGCGCTTCGAGACCACCTACGCGGGCGTAAACACCAAGACACTCGTGGTGCAGGTGCCGGGCGGGATGATATCCAACCTCGCCCACCAGCTTAAAGAACAGAACGCGCTGGACAGGATGGAAGACGTGCTCGACGAGATACCGAGGGTAAGGAAGGAGATGGGCTACCCGCCTCTGGTGACCCCGTCGAGCCAGGTCGTCGGCACGCAGGCCACGCTGAACGTCCTCACGGGCGAGCGCTACAAGGTGATAACGAGCGAGACGAAGAGCTACTTCAAGGGGCTCTACGGCACCCCGCCCGGCAAGGTGGACCCGAAGGCGAGGAAGAAGGCCATAGGGGACGATAAGCCCATAACGTGCCGGCCCGCAGACCTCCTCGAACCCGAGCTCGACAAGGTCACCCGGGAGATCGGCGGAAAGGCAAAGTCGGTCGAGGATATACTCACCTACGCGCTCTTCCCGATGGTGGCGACCGAATTCTTCGAGCAGAGGGCCGCGGGCAAGCTCGAGCCCGAGCCGCTGGAGGAGCCCGAGGCCGCGCACGCCGGGGCGCTTCCGGCCATCCTCGCCCCGAGCGAGTTCATAGTCACGGTCCACGGCGAGAGCTACAGGATAAAGGTCGCCGGCGCGGGACACAAGGTGGAAGGGAAGAGGCCGTTCTTCCTCAAAATCGACAACCGGCTGGAAGAGGTCATGATCGAGTCTCTAGCGGAGATAATCCCCACCACCGCCGGAGAGATAACGGAAGAGGCGACAACCCATTCGGTAAGGCCGAAGGCACGTAGTGAAGGGGACGTAACGACCCCGGTGCCCGGAAAGGTCACCTCCATAAAGGTGGCCGTGGGGGACGAGGTCTCCGAAGGCGACACGGTACTTACGGTCGAGGCGATGAAGATGGAAAACGAGGTGCACGCCCCGCTCGGCGGCACCGTTAAGAGTATCCTCGTTAAGGTAGGCGATGCGGTCAACCCGGACGAGACCCTTTTAGAGCTGGAACCGGCCTGATAATGCCTCAAGCGGTGGAAGTCCTCTCCGTAATATTCCCCGTCTTCTCGATAATAGCGATAGGCTACCTCTTCGCGAGCTTCAAAAAGATAGAGCTCGACTCCATAATGGAAGTCCTGCTCTACGTCACCATACCCGCGCTCGTCATATCCTCGCTCGCCCGTAAGGACATAGTGGTCGGCGATCTCACCTCGGTAGCCCTTGCGGCGGCCGGGGTCGTGGCCGGCACGGCGCTCATAAGCCGCGCCTACCTCTCGGCGACCAACCCGGTGGGCGACAGGCGCGGACTGCGGGGCTTCTACCTCTCCACCATGTTCATGAACTCCGGGAACCTGACGCTGCCCATAGCGCTTCTGGCCTTCGGGAGCGAAGGGCTCGCCGCGGCTGTACTCTACTACGTGGCCATCAGCATCTACGTCTACACGCTCGGGATATACGTGGCCAAGGGGAGCGGCGGGCTCGGAGAGATATTCAAGCTCCCGCTCCTCTACGCCACGGCTATCGGGATAGCCATAAATTTGACGGGCACGGAACTGCCGGGGCCGGTCCTCGTCACCTTCGACATGCTCGGCGCCGCAACCATACCGCTTATGCAGATAAGCCTCGGCTACCAGCTCTACTCGGTAAAGCTCTCGGACTATACGCTCGCCGCGGCCGCCTCGGCCATTCGCATCGGGGGTGGGCTCGCGGCGGCCTACATAATGGTAACGCTCCTGGGGATAGAGGGGGTTACGAGGAAGGTGGTGCTTCTCTCCTCGGCCATGCCTTCGGCCGTGATAAACTTCGTCCTGAGCGTACGCTACAACGTAGAGAGCGAGTTCGTAGCCTCCACCGTGGCCATGAGCACGCTCATAAGCGTCATTACGATACCGCTTCTTCTTGCGTGGCTTATGTAGGGGGAGTTCCGCGGGGCGTCATAAAGATGAAGGCACAAAAAAACCGGCCGGGAAGAGCCCCCCCCGGCCGGAACAAGTACTGACAAGCAATACATGGTAAACAGCCTCTAACCCTCGCCCCCTTCGCCCCCTTCTCCCCCCTCTTCGTCGACAGGGCACGTCTCCAAGGGCCTCCCGTACTTTTCGCTAAGGTACTTCTGCTCTTCCTTTATATGCTCGATCGGGATGCCCTTTGAGAGGTAGACCGCTATCTCGTCTTCCTTTATCCTGACGACTTCCCCCTCCACGACCAGCGGCTCCCTGCCCTTGAAGGTCACGGTGGCCTT
>JAZGJJ010000044.1 GCA_036482575.1 Thermodesulfobacteriota bacterium | reverse complement strand
GCCGGCATCGTGCACCAGATAAACAACCCGCTCGCCACCATGACGCTCTGCATCGAGTCCCTCCTGAGAGAGATTAAGAGAGGCGCCATAGACGACGAGAAACTCAACCACAAGTTCGACGATTACCTCAATACGGTATACGCGGAAATATTCAGGTGCAAGAAGATAGCCGGTAACCTGTCCTACTTCTCCAAGTCCGCCGCCCGTGACAGGGGTGCCACGGACGTGAACGAGCTCATAACCGACGCGCTGGAGTTGTTTACCGCCCAGAGCAGGTACGCCGGCTATATGGTAACGACGGAACTTCAAAAAGACCTCCCCCCGATTACGGCGAGCTCGCGCTTGCTGAAGCAGGCCTTCGCCTCCATAATCATGAACGCGTTCGAGGCCATGGAGGGGACCGGCGGACGAGCGCTTATCATAACCACCTCGAACGCCGGGGAGGACGGCGCCCTGGTGGTGGGGGTCACCGACACCGGGTGCGGCATAGAGGAGGGGACCGAGGAGAAGATATTCGCCCCTTTCTTTACCACAAAGAGCGGGGAGGGCGCCGGTCTCGGCCTCTCCATAGCCGGCCGTATAGTGACCGACCACGGGGGCAGGATAGAGGTCCGCTCCGAAAAGGGGCAGGGCGCTACCTTCACCGTTATCCTGCCGCTTGAAGGGAGCGCCGGTTAAACGGCAGTAAGATAGAATATGGGTACGTCCAAGAACAAAATTCGCGTACTCGCGGTGGACGACGAGACGCAGTTTGTCAAACTCCTTCAGTCGGAGCTTACGCGCGAGGGTTTTCTGGTCTCGACCGCCACCGACGGAGATGAGGGCATAAAAATGCTCGAGGAGAAGGAGTTCGACGTCTGCATCCTCGACATGAACATGCCGCGGCTTAACGGCATGGAAGTACTTAAGAAAGCCTCGGAGCAGGCCATCCCGACCGAGTTCATAGTGCTTACGGCCGACGCCACCGTCTCCACCGCCATAGAGTCGATGAGGCTCGGGGCCTACGACTACGTCACCAAGCCGTGCGACCTGCAGAGGATCACCCTCCTTATAAATAAAGCCCACGACAAGAGGCACATGAAGCAGGAGAGCCTTATATTGAAGAGGCTCAGGGAGGGGCACGGCAAGATAGTCACGAAAGACCCAGGGATACTGAAACTCCTTCAGGAGGCGGAGAGGGTGGCCAGGACCGACGCCACGGTACTGCTTCAGGGAGAGAGCGGTACGGGGAAGGAGCTCATGGCCGAGTACATACACGGGAGTTCCACGCGATCGAAGGGGCCGTTTATCGCCTTCAACGTGGCGGCCATACAGGAGACACTCCTCGAGAGCGAGCTCTTCGGCTACGAGAAGGGTGCCTTCACCGGCGCCTCGCAGGCAAAGGCCGGCCTTTTCGAACTCGCCGACGGCGGGACGATATTCCTCGACGAGATAGGGGAGATACCCCACCAGACCCAGGTAAAGCTCCTGAGGGTCATCGAGAATGGGAGTTTTTACAAGGTCGGGGGGACGAAGGAGGTTTACTCGGACGTGCGCGTGGTTACCGCCACCAATAAGGAGCTCCGCGCCATGGCCGAGGATAAAAGTTTCAGGGAAGACCTCTACTACAGGCTCAGCAGCGTCACCTTCGACGTGCCCCCGCTGAGGCGGAGAAAGGGGGACATACCGGTCCTGGTGGACGAGTTCCTCTCCCGCATGCCGGTAGGCTACAGGAAGGGGATCGAAAAGGAGGCGCTCGACCTGCTTATCGGCTACGACTGGCCCGGCAACGTCAGGGAGCTCCAGAACGTCTTGAACAGGGCGGCCATACTCTCGAACTCGGAGCACATAGAGGTCGCGGACCTGCCGGCCGAGCTCAAGGCCGGGGAGATTGCCCTCTCCGCCCCAAAGGGGCCTTTACCCATGTTGAAAGATGTGGAATCGGAGCACATAAAACGCGCGCTCGACTACACGGGCGGACACAGGAAGAAGACCGCCGAGATGCTCGGGGTCAACGTTAAAACACTCTGGAGAAAGATAAAAGAGTACGGCCTCGAGTGACAACCGCAGTAAGCCCCCCGAAAGTCCTTTCCTCAGCATAAATCACCCGATACAAGACGCCCGGCAGGGCATTTTGTCCTCCCCGTACGATTTTTGATATATTTTTGCGATATTCTGTAGTTCAGGGTGTTAAACTCCGAATTGTATGTTATAGTTATGCCGCTGAAGGGATTAGTTGTTTGGAAAGAGGGAACACGGCGGATAAAGGAGGTTGGATATGTCAACGATTCTGCAACTTGTAGGGTTCAAGGTAGATAAGGAGTTCTTCGGGGTCCCCATCGACAAGGTAAAGGAGATAGTGAGGGTCCCGGATATAACGGTGGTACCCGACACCCCGGACTTTCTGGAGGGGGTCATAAACCTCCGGGGCAGGATAGTGCCGGTGGTGGACATGAGGACACGCATAGGGCTGCCGACAATGGAGAGGGTCAGGACCAACAGGGTCCTC
>JAZGJJ010000043.1 GCA_036482575.1 Thermodesulfobacteriota bacterium | reverse complement strand
GTTATCTCGTGGGTAAGCCCGAGCTCCGAGAGGCTTCTTCCTTTCCCTACCATGAGCTTCGTCGCTATCTTGGCCAGAGGCTTTCCTATGGCCTTGCTTACGAACGGTATGGTCCGGGAGGCCCTGGGGTTTACCTCGATTATGTAGACTTCGCCGTGCTTCACGGCGAACTGGACGTTCATGAGGCCGACGACTTCAAGCTCTTTCGCGAGCGCCACGCTCTGCCTCCTGACCTCGTCGAGCACGTCCGGTGGCAGCGAATAAGGGGGTATGGAGCAGGCCGAGTCGCCGGAGTGGACGCCCGCCTCTTCTATGTGCTCCATTATGCCGCCTATAACGACCGTCTCGCCGTCGCTTATGCAGTCGACGTCGATCTCGATCGCGCCTTCGAGGAAGCTGTCGATGAGGACGGGGTGCTCGGGCGAGGCCTCGACGGCGCGCGTCATGTAGCCCATGAGGCTCGCCTCGTCGTAGACTATCTCCATGGCCCTGCCGCCGAGTACGTAAGAGGGGCGGACCATGACCGGGTATCCTACCTTTTTCGCAGCGGTTATAGCTTCGCCGGTACTCCGCGCCATGCCGCTCTCGGGGCGCTTGAGTTTCAGTTTTGTCAGGAGTTCGTCGAAGCGCTCCCTGTCCTCGGCCCTGTCGATGGAGTCCGACGTGGTGCCGAGTATCCTCACGCCCGCCCTCTCAAGCGGCACCGAGAGTTTTAGCGGGGTCTGCCCGCCGAGCTGCACTATAACGCCGTGTGGTTTTTCCTTCTCCACGATGTTCATTACGTCCTCGAACGTAAGGGGCTCGAAGTAGAGGCGGTCCGAGGTGTCGTAGTCGGTCGAGACGGTCTCGGGGTTGCAGTTGACCATAATGGCCTCAAAGCCCTCCTCCTTAAGCGCGAAGCTTGCGTGCACGCAGCAGTAGTCGAACTCTATGCCCTGTCCGATGCGGTTGGGGCCCGAGCCGAGTATCAGCACCTTTTTCTTCTTTTTTCCATCCGTCGGCGCGGCCTCGCACCCGGTTTTTTTCTCATTATCGTTCACATTATAGTATGGCCTCTCGTGGGTGGAGTAGAGGTACGGCGTAAAGGCCTCGAACTCGGCCGCGCAGGTATCGACCGCCTTGTAGACGACTTTGATGCCCGCCTCCTTAAGCGCCGAGCGTATCCCCTCCTCTCCCTTGCCCGTAAGCTCCCCGAGGAGTTTATTGGAAAAGCCCCACTCCTTGGCCTGCCGTAACAGCTCGGGCGATGGGCCGCCCGTTATTATCTCGGCTTCGAGCCCGATTATGTCGCGGATGTTATTTACGAACCACGGGTCTATGGAGGTTAGAGAGAATATTTCTTCGGTGGTCATGCCCCCCCGTATGGCATCGGCGAGGTACCAGATCCTTTCGGCGCCGGGGGTTTTAAGGCGCGCGGCTATTAGCTCGCGCTCGGTATCGGTGGGGTTAAACGGCCCGCCTACCCCGTCGCCGACCTTCTTTTCGAAGCCGTAGCTCCCGGCCTCGATCGAGCGGAGCGCCTTGCCGAGAGACTCCTTGAAGGTACGCCCTATGCTCATGGCCTCCCCCACGCTCTTCATCTGGGTTGTAAGGGTGGCGTTGGCCCTGGGGAACTTTTCGAAGGTGAAGCGAGGGACCTTTACGACCACGTAGTCTATGGTCGGCTCGAACGAGGCCGGGGTTTTTTCGGTAATGTCGTTCGGTATCTCGTCGAGCGTGTAGCCGACGGCGAGCTTCGCGGCGATCTTCGCTATGGGAAAGCCCGTGGCCTTGCTCGCGAGCGCCGAGCTCCTCGATACGCGCGGGTTCATCTCTATCACGCAGATCTTTCCGTTATTCGGGTTCATGGAGAACTGTATGTTCGAGCCGCCCGTATCCACGCCTATCTCGCGGATTATCGCTATGGCCGCGTCGCGCATTATCTGGTACTCCTTGTCGGTCAGGGTCTGGGCCGGGGCAACGGTTATGGAGTCCCCTGTGTGGACGCCCATGGGGTCGAGGTTCTCGATGGAGCAGATGATGACGACGTTATCCATCCGGTCGCGCATCACTTCGAGCTCGAACTCCTTCCAGCCTATGACCGACTCTTCTATGAGGATTTCGTCGGTGGGGCTCGCGTCGACTCCGCCCTTTGCCATGGCCTCGAACTCTTCGCGGTTATATGCTATGCCTCCGCCCGTTCCCCCGAGCGTAAAGGAAGGCCGTATTATGACCGGGTAGCCGAAACCCTCTATCGCTTCGACGGCGTTTTCAAAGCCCTTGACGCAGACGCTCCTTGGGACTTCAAGCCCTATCTTACGCATGGCCTTTTTAAAGAGCTCCCTGTCCTCGGCCTTTTTTATGGCCTCGATACTCGCGCCTATGAGTTCGACGTTATACTTATCGAGCACGCCGCGTTCGGCGAGCTCGACCGAGACGTTAAGGGCGGTCTGGCCGCCCATGGTCGGAAGCAGCGCCTGGGGTTTCTCGCGGGCGATAATCTTTTCGACCATGTCGGCGGTAATGGGCTCGATGTAGGTACGGTCGGCGAAGTTAGGGTCGGTCATTATGGTGGCCGGGTTGGAGTTGACGAGGACGACCTCGTAGCCGTCCTCCTTAAGCGCCTTGCAGGCCTGCGTGCCCGAGTAGTCGAACTCGCACGCCTGCCCTATGACGATAGGGCCCGAGCCGATGAGGAGTATCTTATTTATGTCGGTACGTTTGGGCATAACTTTTCACACTACACGTACTTCATCACCCCATCATCCCCGTAAACCTCTTGAAGAGATACGACGCGTCGTGCGGGCCGGGGGAGGCCTCGGGGTGGTACTGGACCGAGAAGACCGGCTTATCCTTTAGCTCTATACCTTCGACCGTTTGGTCGTTAAGGTTAATGTGGGTAACTGCCGCTACTTTCTGCACTGAATCGATATCGATACTGAAACCGTGGTTCTGGGAGGTTATCTCCACCCTGCCGGTCTTAAAATCCTTTACCGGCTGGTTCCCTCCCCTGTGCCCGAACTTGAGCTTAAAGCTCTTGCCGCCGAGGGCGAGTGAAAGCAGTTGGTGCCCCAGGCATATGCCGAAGACGGGTTTCTTCCCGATAAGCTTCCGTATGCTCTCCTGCGCGTAGGTGACGGGCTCCGGGTCTCCGGGGCCGTTGGAGAGGAATACGCCGTCCGGCTTCATCTTCAAAACCTCCTCGGCAGTAGTCGTCGCCGGCACCACCGTCACATCGCACCCCACCGACACCAGGTGACGCAGGATATTCCTCTTCATACCGAAGTCGTAGGCCACGACCTTATACTTATTCCCCTTCCCATTACCTTTGGAGAATCCGTCTTCAATATCCCACAGCCCCTCGTCCCAAGTATACGATTCCTTACAGGTCACTTCCTTAACTAAATCCCTCCCCACGAGGCCGGGCTTTTTTTTCGCTTTTTCGACGAGCGAAGCGGCATCGAGGTCAATCGTGGATATAACCCCCTCCATCGCGCCCTCGTCGCGAATGTGGCGGACGAGCGCGCGGGTGTCTATCCCCGCTATGCCGACGATCCCGTTATCCTTGAGGTAGCCGTCGAGCGTGCCTGTTGACCTCCAACTGCTCGGATAGGGGCAAGACTCCTTAACGATAAAGCCCTCGACCCAGGGGTGCCGGGATTCGACGTCCTCCGGGTTCACGCCGTAGTTGCCCTGCTGGGTGTAGGTCATGGTCACGATTTGCCCCCTGTAGGAGGGGTCGGTCAGGACCTCCTGATAGCCGGTGAGCGAGGTATTGAAGACGACCTCCCCGCCGGTCTCGCCCTCCGCTCCGAAGGAAAAACCCTCGAACACGGTGCCGTCGGCGAGAGCGAGGATTGCTTTTTTATGATTAGGCATAAAAACCCTTAAGTTTTATATAATTATAGGTAAATGTTAATAAGTTAGCTTATTTTTTAGCCCTGCTGTAGACGACTTTGCCGTTGAGGATCGTCTTAACAGCCGCTCCTTTGAGCTTCCAGCCGGTAAAGGGCGTATTTTTCCCTTTTGAGCGGAATTTTGACGGCTCCACGGTCCATTTCAGCCCCAAATCGACGATTGTGACGTCCGCGGGGCTTCCGACCTTCAAACTCCCGGCATCGAGTCCCATTGCCCTGGCCGGGTTCGAGGTCATGGCCCTTATGGCGGTCGCAAGCTCCAGGACCCCTCCATCCACGAGTTTTAGGACCAGCCCGAGGGCCGTCTCAAGCCCCACCACCCCGTTGGCCGCGGCGTCGAACTCGACATCTTTCTCGACCGAGCTGTGCGGTGCGTGGTCCGTGGCGATGCAATCTATGGTGCCGTCGGCGACTCCTTTCCTCAGGGCCTCGACGTCTTCGGGGACCCTGAGCGGCGGGCTCATCTTGAAGTTAGTGTCGTAGCCCTTGAGCGCCCCATGGTCGAGAGTGAGGTGATGCGGCGTGGCCTCGGCCGTTACGGCGACCCCGCGCTTCTTGGCCGCCCTTATAAGCTCCACCGCCCCGCGCGTACTTACGTGCGCTACGTGCAGCCTGCCTCCGGTGAGCTCGGCGAGCGCGATATCCCGGGCGACCATCGAGTCCTCCGAGGCGTTGGGTATACCCTTAAGGCCGAGCCTCGTTGAGACCTCCCCCTCGTTCATGACCCCCTCCCCTGCGATGGAAAGCTCCTCGGCGTGGCTTATTACCGGCAGATCGAAGATGGTCGAGTACTCAAGGGCTCTCCGCATAAGCCCGCCGTCCGTGACGGGCATGCCGTCGTCGGATACCGCCGCACAGCCCGCTTCCTTTAGCTCGGCCATCTCGGTCAGCACCTTTCCCCGAAGCCCCTGACTCACGGCGCCGACCGGCAACACCCTCGCCGGAGCGTCCGCGGCCTTCCTTATTATAAGGCGCGTGACCGAGCCGTTATCGTTAACCGGTTCGGTATTGGCCATGCAGAGTACGGTGGTAAAGCCTCCCGCAGCGGCGGCGGCCGTGCCGCTCTCTATGGTTTCCTTGTACTCGAAGCCCGGCTCCCGGAGGTGGGTGTGCAGGTCTATCAGGCCGGGGACGACGAGCAGCCCCTTCGCGTCTATAACCTCTGAGCCCTTGCCCCCCTCCCCCCCCTCCCCCCCTTCCCCCCCCGTGTCCTTGCCGCCTTTTCCGGGGGGGGTCATTGAGGCTATGCGCCCGTCCATTATGACTATGTCGAACTTGCCGTCAATGCCCGTTGCCGGGTCGAGTAGCCTGCCGTTCTTTATAAAGAGTTTTTTCATTTTCATTACGCCGCGTCTCCTTCGTCAAACGATACCCTGTCCGGCTTCCGACGTTCTCTGGGGTAATTTGGCTTAGGCCCGCCAAGCAGTAGATAGAATAAGGCCATCCTGACGGCCAGGCCGTTAGTTACCTGGTCGAGAATCAGAGACCACGGCCCGTCGGCCACCTCCGGGGAAATCTCCACCCCCCGGTTCATGGGGCCGGGGTGGAGGATAATGACGTCTTTCGGCGCCTTCTTGAGCCGTGTGGCGTTAAGGCCGTAGAGGCGCGAGTACTCCCTCACCGAGGGGAAGAACGCACTCTTCTGGCGTTCGAGCTGAATCCGGAGCATCATTATAACGTCGGCGTCCTTTATGGCCTCGTCCATATCGGTAAAGGCCTTGCATCCGAGCGCCTCTATGCCCGGCGGCATCATGGTGGGCGGGGAGCAGACCCGCACTTCGGCCCCGAGCTTGGTAAAACCTATTATATTCGAGCGGGCGACCCGAGAGTGCAGTATGTCTCCGGCTATGACGAGCTTTACCCCTTCTATCCTCCCGAGCTTCTCCCTTACGGTAAGTATATCCAGGAGCGCCTGCGAGGGGTGCTCGTGCGCGCCGTCCCCGGCGTTTATCACCGCCGAGTCGAGGTAGCCGGCGAGCATCGCGGGCGTGCCGGCCACCGGGTGCCTTATGACGATACAGTCCGGCCTCATGGCCTCGAGGTTAAGGGCGGTGTCCTTCAGGGTCTCACCCTTCTTTACCGAACTGGCCGCAACGGAGATGTTTATCGCGTCGGCGCTCATCCTCTTTGCCGCTATCTCGAAAGATGTCCTTGTCCTGGTCGAGGGCTCGTAGAAGAGGTTTATGACGGTCTTCCCCCGGAGCGTGGGCACCTTCTTTATGTCCCTCTCCGAGACCTCCTTGAACGACTCGGCCGTTGAGAGGATGAGCTCTATCTCCTCTTTAGTGAGTTCCTCGATACCGAGGAGGTCTTTTTTCTCGAGCTTCATCCCTGCCCCCTCCCCCCCCTTCCTCCCTTACCGCCCTCGGCGGGCGTGACCACCACCTCGTTCATGCCGTCTTCCTCTTCAAGGTGGACCTTTACTCCCTCTCCGAGCGAGGTGGGGATGTTCTTGCCCACGTAGTCGGCCTTTATGGGTATCTCCCTGTGCCCCCTGTCCACGAGCACCGCGAGCTGGATGACCATCGGCCTTCCGAAGTCCATAAGCGCGTTCATGGCGGCGCGTATGGTCCTACCGGTAAAGAGCACGTCGTCCACCATCACCACGAGCTTCCCGTCAATGGAGAACGGTATGTCCATCTTTTTGAGCGGCGGGGCCTCCTTTATCGCTATGTCGTCCCTGTAGAGAGTGGCGTCCAGCGCGCCGACCGGCACCCCCCCCCCTTCCCCCCCCTCTATCTCCTCTATCTTGGCCTTTATGCGGCCTGCCAGGTGCCATCCCCTGGTGGGTATGCCGAGTATGACGAGCCCTTCGGTGCCGCCGTTCCTCTCGAGTATCTCGTGGGATACCCGGGCAAGGGCCCTCTCGATAGCCTTGCCGTCCATTACCGTTTTTTTATTTTTTGCCATCTCTCGCTCCCCGCGTTATCCGCTCAGGCGGGCATGCGCCCGCGCAAAAAAAACCTCCACACCCTTGATGGATGCGGAGGTTTCCCTGATTTTAGAATTTTCGCTCTTCATCTCTCCCCTTCTTAACCTCTCGGGGTTAAGTTAAAAGGGTTTGTGTGCTATGTGCGGTTCCCGCGTATCTCAGCGGGTCGGTACTATCCGCTCCCTGCTGTGAATGCGAAACGGGGTCACGTGCTGATACTTGCCGAAAAAATCCAACTCGACCTCGTATTCAAGCTTTATATCCACGTTGTGCATCCTTAACTCGATCGTCAGGTTGCGTTCGTTGACCGGGATGTACCACTCGTTCGCTACCTGGAGTATGTCCTTTTTAAGCACCAGAGCCCCAGCGCGGCTGGGTTCGTACTTGTGGGCCAGTTTGGCGATGGAGGCGATCTCGTACTTCATCATGTAGTAATGGAAGTACATGGGTACGAACTTGAACCCGGCGTACACCCCAAAGCAGAAGGCGAAAATCCAGAAGTAGACCTTGAAGTCCACACTACCGCGATTATCCAGATATAATTTACCCGTCACCCTGTAACTATATACCGCTTTAGAGGCCGATAGTCAAGACAATTCACCATAGGTGGTACTCAGGTCAGGCCCGGGGCCTGCCCACCGAGACGTAGTTGAAGCCCGACTTCTCCATCTCTTCGGGGGTGTAGACATTCCTCAGGTCCACCACCAGAGGGCTTTTCAAGAGCCTCTTTATCCTCTCCAGGTCGAGCTTCCTGAACTGGTTCCATTCGGTGAGTATCACGAGGCAATCGCTTCCGTCTGCGGCCTCGTAGGAGTTTTTACAGTAGGTGACGCTGCCTGGCAGCACCTCCCCGGCGTTTTTCATGGCGACAGGGTCGTAGGCCCTTACCTTCGCCCCCCCCTCCACCAGAGAGCGCACTATGTCCACGGCCGGGGACTCCCGTATGTCGTCCGTGTTGGGCTTGAAGGTAAGGCCGAGTACTCCGATTGTCTTGCCCGAGAGGCCGCCAACGGCGCCGTCCACCTTCTCCACCATGAGTCGCCGCTGCGCGGTATTGACCTCTATGGCCGCCTCCACTATCCTGAAGGTATAGGAGTGGTCCCTCGCTATGGAGGTTATGGCAAGCGTGTCTTTCGGGAAGCACGACCCTCCGTAGCCCGGTCCGGGGTGCAGGAACTTGGGCCCTATCCTCTTGTCGAGCCCCATGCCCCTTGCGACGGTATGAACGTCGGCGCCGACCTTCTCGCAGAGATTCGCCACTTCGTTAATAAAGGATACCTTGGTGGCGAGGAAGGCGTTGGAGGCGTACTTTATGAGTTCGGCCGTCTCCACGTCGGTGATGACGAAGGGGGTTTCTATAAGGTATAAGGGAGAGTAGAGGTCTTTCAGTATGGCGACGGCCTGTTCGCTCCTCGTGCCGAGTACCACGCGGTTTGGCCTCATGAAGTCCTCGACGGCCGAGCCCTCCCTCAGGAACTCGGGGTTTGACACGACGTCGAACTTGCCGTCCGTACCGACCTTCTCCCGGATGATACCCTCTATGAGGCCGCCCGTGCCCACCGGGACCGTGCTCTTGGTGACCACCACCTTGTAGCCCACGAGGTTGTCCGCGATGGTGCCCGCCACGTCCTTGACGTACCTGAGGTCCGCCGAGCCGTCATCACCCTGCGGTGTCCCGACGGCTATGAATATCACGAGCGAATCCTGAATGCTCTTTGCAAGGTCGGTGGTGAAGGAAAGGCGGCCTTCCGCGAGGTTCTTATCGACCACCTCCTTCAGCCCCGGCTCGAATATGGGTATCTCGCCTCTCCTGAGCATCTCCACCTTGGCGGCGTCCTTGTCCACGCACGTGACGTTGACCCCGAAGTCCGCGAAGCAGGTCCCGGTAACGAGCCCCACATAACCCGTGCCTATGATGCATACGTTCATGCCGTCATCTCTCCTTATAGTTCTTATCGTAATAGTCCATGTACTCCCCTGTCCTCACCCTGTTGCACCATGGACGGTTTTCGATGTACCATTTAACGGTCTCTCTTATCCCGCTCTCGAACGGATATTGAGACTCCCAGCCGAGTTCCCCCTTTATCTTCGCGGCGTCTATGGCGTAGCGGCGGTCGTGGCCGGGACGGTCCGTGACGAACTTTATGAGTGAGGAGTGGGGAACGTCGGGCGAAGCCGGGACGAGCTCGTCCAGTATGGCGCATATGAGCTTCACAAGGTCTATGTTCTTCCACTCGTTGTCACCGCCGATATTGTAGGTCTCGCCGGGCTTCCCTTTGCGCAGTGCCGTGTCCAGCGCCATGGCGTGGTCCCGTACGTAGAGCCAGTCCCTCACCTGAAGCCCGTCCCCGTAGACTGGAAGCTCCTTCCCCTCCAGCGCGTTAAGCACGATAAGCGGGATGAGTTTTTCCGGGAACTGGTAGGGCCCGTAGTTGTTCGAGCAGTTGGTCGTCACCACCGGCAGTCCGTAGGTGTGGTGGTAGGCCCGGACGAGGTGGTCGGAGGCGGCCTTGGAGGCGGCGTAAGGGCTGTTCGGCATGTAGGGGCTTTCCTCGCTGAAGAGCCCCTCCTCGCCGAGCGAGCCGTAGACCTCGTCGGTGCTCACGTGAAGGAAGATGCGGTCCTTACTACCCTTCTCCTTCCATGCGTTCCTGGCGGCCTCCAGCAGCGTGAAGGTGCCCATCACGTTGGTAGTTAAGAACTCCTCCGGCGCTATGATCGACCGGTCCACGTGCGACTCGGCGGCGAGGTGGATGACCGAGTCTATCTTGTGCTCGGAGAACACCTTATCCACGAGCGGCCGGTCGGCTATGTCGCCCTTTACGAACTTGTAGTTCTCCCGGTTCTCCAGACCTTCGAGGTTTTCGAGGTTGCCGGCGTAGGTGAGGCTGTCGAGGTTAACCACCTTATCCCCGGGATATTCCTCCACCATGTAGCGGACCGTGTTGGAGCCTATGAAGCCCGCCCCGCCGGTTATGAGTATGTTTTTTCCCTCTCGACCCATAGTCAGTCCAGGGTGTAGCCGGTCTCCGGCATATCTTCGTGCCGGACCTCGTCCACCGCTTCTTTTTTACCCTCCCCCGCGTAGAGACGGTTCGGGCCGTTAAAGACAAGCCCCGGAACGGGGCCGACGTTCTTGTACGCGTGGACCACCCCGGGAGGTATGACCACGCTCCTGGGCTCGTCCTCACCGGCAAGGAAGGTGACCTTCTCCCCGTAGCTTTTCGACCCCTTCCTGTTGTCCCAGAGGTATACTTTGAAGGTCGAGGGGCCGAAGAAACAGAAGTAGTCGGTCTGGCGGAGGTGTTCGTGCGGGCCGCGGGCCTTCCCCGGCAGACTCTCGGAGACGTAGGCCATTACGGGCCCTATCTCCTCGTCTATTTCGTCGGAACGGAAGAGCTCCACGAGCCAGCCCCGCTCGTCCGTACGTTTATTCAGGTCCGTTATTATTACCCCGTCTATCATCTTTCCGTATACCTCACAGCGTGTCCATAAACCTCTTGAGGGCGTCCTTCCAGTGCGGGACCTCTCTGCCGGTGGTTTTTTTGTACTTCCCCTTATGCATCACCGTGTAGTTTGGCCTCCGGGCCGGTGTCGGGTACTCTTCGGTCAGTATGGGTTTTAGCGTCCTTAGCTTCAAGGGGACGGAGCCCTTCTCCTTCATGCGTCCTACTATCTCATGGGCGAAGTCGTACCAGCTCGCCACCCCCTCGTTGGAGAAGTGGTAGGTGCCCGGCCGTCCGGCCTCCATAAGGGCCGCCACCGCTTTCGCCAGGTCGGCCGTATAGGTTGGGGTGCCGACCTGGTCGAAGACCACGCCGAGCTCCTCCCGTTCCCCGGCCAGGCGCATTACGGTCCTGACGAAGTTGTTG
>JAZGJJ010000042.1 GCA_036482575.1 Thermodesulfobacteriota bacterium | reverse complement strand
ATCAATATAAGCGCCTTGAGATCCACCGTCAAATAAAGAAAAGCGACCCCAAGAACGAAAAAGATGTTAGCTATGCAAAGTGGGCATCTGCCTTTTTCATTATTTTCACCAGCGTTGTTTTCTTTGTATTTTTCTGGCCCAAAGAGTAGGAGTATCAAGGTGACCAGCATGATCCCAGGCAACAACCATAAATAAGAGTCCATAGTTATTCCAGCCCAAGCAATTGAAAAATTCATATTCAGGCCATCATAATTAAGCAAAGCTCTGCCAACCAGGAAAACAAAAAGCAATGGATTAAAAATTGAAAAATGCTGACCTAGGAATTGGTGGTAAAATAAATAGCCAGCATTCCAGAATCTTACCGTCACCCCATTGAAACCCGCTACCATATGCGCCCAACTGGTAATATCGTCGGCTTTTCCGATTTCGACTTCCTGCTCCCTATATGCAGAAAATTTTCTTTCGATCTTATCTAGTAATATAGGTTTCCATGTGCTTTTCACGCCTTCTATTTTGGACACATCTCCAAATAAACTTGCTTCAAGAAGAGTCCGGTATGTTAATGGCTCGTCTACCTTAATAATGATTTTATCCCATAAAAAAGCAGTGAGGGCGAAAATACCAAACAATACGTACTGTAAATAGTCGGCGGTACCTCCCGCATGGAAAGTAGGAATGTATTTCCCGAAGGCTACAATAATAACCACCAATCCAACAATTTCTACCCACCAAGAGACAAGAAAGTCTCGCCAAGATTTACCAGATAAATTTATGCATTGTCTGGCGATCAGGCGTGCACGCCAATCGGTCGCTAAAAATAGTATTGCACAGACCAAGAGTATAATCTCCCATGCTGCTACTGATACCGGAACATCATGATGTGCTTGATGAAATAGAATGCGAGCGATCAGCGTCCCGACAGCTGCAGCATAAAGAAAATTAATGAATTGATTTTGAGAGCTATGTAGTTCGTTGGCATTCATGGAAGATTCAAGGTATGCCCACCCAAGGGAACTTTACAAGAGTTCTCGTGCAAATCAGAAATTGGCTGTAAAAAACGAACTGTCCGTTGCTATAAGCCCATCACATGCGCCGTAACACTCTCCTTCTTCAAATTCGAATAACATCTTGACCAAAACTTTTGCCCCAACCTTTTTAGATTTAGCACACCATATTCTAAGAGAAATGCCGTCTCTATTCCTGATAACTTTTTTAAAGTTAAGGGTGACGCGCGAAAAAGTCGCTTGTTCTGTAGCGATTAATCTCCGATACCTTTTGACATCTATCCCATCGAGCCTGCCGTGCTTTGCAAGTTCTCCTGCGAGGACATAAGCAGCTTGTGTGATAAACATAATGGCATGCTCTCTCGTAAAGTGCTTGATACGAATTCGCGAATAGGGGTACTCGAAAGTTTTAAAAGTTGCAGTTAGACAAGTGTTCGCGAACTCAGCCTTTGCAATATATATATGCTCGGGTTTGTAAATAGGCAAAAAAGAGACGAACTCTTTCTTATCTAATACGTCAGGCTGTAATTTACCTGGCAAGATAGAAAACGGCTCGGTTTCCGTGGCCTTGGGCAGAATTGATAACTTTAGCATCTTGACCTCCATACACTGATTTTGTTTATTATAAACCCTGCAAATTATACCCTTCTCTCCCTCTCTAAGCAATCAATTTATAACACAATCCAGAATAAAAATACAGGCCCATTGCCAAAAAGGGGTTTGTTCAGAAAACAGTGATTAATCAGTAATTTTCAACCCCTTCTCTGTCGATTTTCTTATCTGCGTACGCAACTACACTACCAGAAAGTGACCTGCCCCCCACCCAAAAAAAGTGACACGTTTGCCCTTATCATGTCACAAAATCCGTGCTATTTTTGAGTCAGGTTCGGCTAACGTACGTAACGGTGGGAATTTGCCGTACGTAAAAAAAGGATTACGCGGCCCCGGTCCGGCGTTGTTGGCTTGTTATCGTTAAAAACGACGACCTCCCTGAAATTGATAGGGCATTATGTGGTTTTAGAGGGCATAGTGCCGTAGACAGCGGCTGGAAAACCGCGCATCCTTAAAGAAAAAAGTGACACGTTCGGCCTGAACATGTCAACGAATCCGTGCTACTTTCAAGTCAGGTTCGGCTAACGTCCGTAACGTAAAAAATGACATTTCTAGGGTATGAATGTCACAGCGTTCGGGCTACCATTCTACTACGGCAGCGAGGGCCGGGGAGCGTCACGCCCCAACCCCAACAAAAAACCCCCGGAGCCCAAAAGGACTCCGGGGGATCATATTTGGTAGCGGGGACAGGATTTGAACCTGTGACCTTCGGGTTATGAGCCCGACGAGCTACCGGACTGCTCCACCCCGCAACAGTTGTCTTACGAATATAACAAATCCACCGCCGCCCTGTCAAGCGCCGCATCAGATACGCCACACCACCTGTGGGGCAATATTACGGCGGCTCAGACGTAGAGCGTCAGGTTCGCCTCCTTAACGAGGTCCATGAAACCCACGAGCCCCGTGCTCGCGTCCACGCCGTCGATGAGCTCGTCCCGCGTGATATTAAGTATGCCCATCGCCCCGGAGCAGGCGTATATCTTGAGCCCGCCGAACCGCTTCCCCATCTCTATCATCTCGCTTATGGAGTCCGTGGTGCCGCGCTCGAGCGCCTTTTCGAACTCTTCACGGAACGGCGCGGGCTCGCCTTCGATGACGACCAGGTCGGTATTGCCCTTCCGGAGCCTCTTAAGCGCGCCGTAGGTGAAGAGCACGTGCGCCTCGCCGCCCCGGGCCACCTCCACGTTGGCTATGGCAAGGGCCTCGTACACCCTATCGAAAGAGCCCGCGTGCAGAACGATACAGAGCCTGTAAGGCTTCTTGCCTCCCGCGGGGTCGGCCGCCATTTAACTCTTATTCCTTATGGTGCCGGCCCAGTCGAGCATCCCCACGTTGGCTTCCCGAGCCTTTATGTACTTGTCCCCGAGGTCGTCGAGCTCGGCCTGGCTGAACCTCTCGGAGAGTATGGCGAGGCCGTCGCAGTTGCTTACGTGTATCAAGAGCCCCATGGCCGCCTTCTTCCCGGCCTCTCTCTCCTCGTCACTCAAGGAGTCCTTCCCGAGCAGCGCGGCGCAGGCCTTGGCCGTGTCTATCGCACCGTCGTGCTCGCTTATGAGCTGGTCTATATACTCGCCCAGGAACTGCTTCAACACGGGATAGAGGTGCTCCTCCTCATACCTGAAGTGCGGCCCCACCATGGCGTCCAGGCCGCCGAGCGTCGCCCGGGCCTTCGGGATGTCCCCCGCGTCCAGCGCCGCGACTATATCGAGTATGTAGTCCCTTACCTTTCTGTGGTCTTCCCTGAACTCCGCGATCGGATCCATCTTCGTAGCCATCCTGTCCTCCTTTTTTTGGTTTAAGTTTTTTGAGCCCGCATTCCCCCCCATAACGGACGGCGAATGCGGGCCTTTATCAAAACACCAAGGATAGAGTCTACCATAAAAAACCGGCGGGTCAAGAAACCCGGCGGAAAGCTTACATCTTGACCGGCGCCGAGACCCCCAGGAGATTTAACCCCCTGGCGACCACCGTTGCAACCGCCTTTGAAAGCAGTAACCTCGCTCGCGAGAGCTCCAGGTCGTCGGTGACCACGCGGGTGCGATTGTAATAAGGATGAAAAAGCCCGGCAAGGTCCTGAAGGTAAAAAGTCACCCGGTGGGGCTCCATCTCGAGCGCGGCGCGCTCCACGACCTCCCCGAAGCCGCCGAGCTGCTTTATTATCGCGACCTCATCCTTCAGCTCAAGCCTCCCGAGAAGCGCGTCGTCGAACTCCTCGGGCATCTCGACCCCCTTCTCCAGGGCGAAAGCCATGATGCTGTGTATGCGCGCGTGGCAGTACTGCACGTAGAAGACCGGGTTCTCCGGTGCGGCCTTCTTCGCCACCTCGAGGTCGAAGTCCAGATGCGCGTCGGACTTACGCATGAGGAAAAAGAAGCGGCAGGCGTCGGAGCCGACCTCATCCATCACCTCGCGGAGCGTCACGAACTCTCCGGCCCGCGTGCTCATGGCCACGGGCTCGCCGTCCCTTAAGAGGCTAACGAGCTGGATGAAGATTACCTTTAGTTTTTTTTCGTCTTCACCGAAGGCCTTGAATACCGCCTTTATCCTCCCCTGATACCCGTGATGGTCCGCGCCCCAGACGTCGACTATCGTATCGAACCCGCGCTGGAGCTTCTCCCGGTGGTAGGCGACGTCCGAGGCCAGGTAGGTCCTCTGGCCGTCGGTCTTTATGAGGACCCTGTCCTTGTCGTCCCCCAACTCTTTGGTTTCAGTCAGGAACCACGTGGCGCCGTCCCTCTCCTCGACAAAACCTTTTTCCTTGAGCGCGTCTATCGCCTCCGCTATAAGCCCTCTCTCGTCGAGGGAGCTCTCCCGGCACCATACGTCGAACTCCACGCCGAAGTCGCTTAAATCCTTTTTTATGCCATAGAGTATAGCGTCCGCGGCAAACTCACCGCATGTGGGAAGCGAATCGTCCTTACCGAAAGAAGCTACCTCTTTATCGTACTCCCCGGCTATCTCCTTTATGTACTCCCCTTTGTAGTGGTCGTCCGGGAACGTTATCTCTTTCCCCGAAAGCTCTTCCCGCCGAAGCCTGACGGACTCGCCGAGTATCTCCATCTGCAACCCCAGGTCGTTTACGTAGTACTCGCGCGTGACCTCGAAGCCGCAGGCTTCGAGGACCCTTGCGAGGGTAACGCCCACGGCCGCGCCCCTGCCGTGCCCTATGTGGAGCGGCCCGGTGGGGTTGGCGCTCACGAACTCTACCTGCACCTTTTTGCCCGCGCCGACGTCGGAGTCGCCGAATGTATCACTCTTTTCAAGTATCTCGGTAAGGAGTTTTAACCAGAACGAATGCTCGAGGAAGATGTTTATGAAGCCGGGCCCGGCGACCTCGCACTTCGTAACCTCGGGCGAGGCGGCGATCCTCCCCGCAAGCTCTGCGGCGACCTCGCGGGGGGAACGCTTTTCGAGCGGGGCGAGGAGCATCGCCAGGTTGGTGGAAAAGTCCCCGAACTCCTCCTTCTTGGGCTTTTCGATAATGACGGGCTTCTTATTCTTTATAGCGCCGTCTTTAACGGCCCCGTCAAGGGCCCCGGAGATTATTTCGGCAAGGCGCGCCCTCACTTACTCTTCCCCACGATCTCCCCATACTCCCCGGGCCTCCTGTCCTTAAGGAATACCCACTCGCTTCTCGTCTCCCCTATCTCGCCGAGGTCGAGGTCGGCGAGCACCACCCCCTCGGAGGAGCCGCAGGGCTTTAGTACGTACTCCCCGTCCGGCCCGGTGCAAAAACTCCGCCCGTAGAACTCCTGGGCGAGCTCCTTGCCCACGCGGTTTACCCTGAAGACGAAGATACCGTTGGCGTGCGCCGCCGCCCTAATGGCCCGCTCCCACTTCCCGCGGGAGTGGTAGAAGGCGGAGGCCGTGGGCGCGAAGACCGCCTCCGCCCCCTTGAGCGCGAGCACCCTCATCCCCTCGGGAAAGAAGACGTCCCAGCAGAGCTGGACACCCACACGGGCAAACGGGGTCTCGAAGACGGGAAAGCCCAGGTCGCCTGGCTTGAAGTAGGCCCGCTCCTCCCAGAGTGGGATCTGGGGGACGTGGACCTTACGGTACTTGCCGATAACCCCGCCGCCGGGGCCCAGAATAAAGGCGGTATTGAAGTAGTCCTCCCCGTCCTTTTCGAATACCGGACATATAAGGACCACGCCCTCGGCGGCCGCAAGCTCCTTTAAAGCGCTTATCGTGGGGCCGTCCTCCGGCTCGGCCAGGGAAAAGTTCTTCTTGTCTATGACGGCGGGGAACCACTGCGCGGCGAAAAGCTGCGGGAGGCACACTATCTGCGCCCCGCCCTTCGCGGCGAGCCCGACGAGTTCCCGCACCTTCTCGATGTTCTTCTCTCTATCAGGGGTCGGGGCGAGTTGTATGCCCGCGGTCTTTACGCACTTCTTCATAGGGTATATCTATATAACCTTTTTTAGTTGGGGTGTCAATTTGTACGAGACGCGCACCATGATGGTGTTTCCCTTTCACGGCGGCCGCTGGAGGTATTCGGTACTAATGCTGTATTGGGCCGCTTATGACGTTAACCGTGCGGCAGCACCATGATGGTGCTTCAATTTCCGAACTACCGTCAGGGTTGTATGGCATGAAGGAGGCTTATTTACACACAATATCTTACGCTACTGGGGCGCGGTGCCGGGAGGGGAAGGGGAAAAACTTACTTCTCTTCGGTCTTGTAGATGATCTCGTTTTTTCCTATCATGCCGAGCTCTTTTCTGGCGACCGCTGCGATGTAGCGGCGGTCGGTCTTAAGGAGTCGTATCTCTTCGGCGAGCTTTTCGTTCTCCACCTCGATGGCCATGTTCCGGGCCAGGAGCCCGTCCCTCTCCGCCCTGAAGCCGTATACGTCCACGAGCCCATTCTCGCCGAATACCGCCATGAGCGTAATGGCCACGATGGTGACGATAAAGAGGGCTATGTAGAGCTTATTCCCGGCCAGGGCCTTTCTGTTCATAATATTAAGGATTACCAGTTTTACCCGGCAAAGTCAACAAACCGCACCATGATGCCTGCCCTGAGCCTGCCCTGAGTCTATCGAAGGGCGAAGTCGAAGGGGTGTTTCAATTTCACGGCGACCGTTACTCCGTTAACCGTGCGGCAGCACCATGATGGTGTTTCACTTTCACGACGACCGTTATGGGTATTCGGTACCAATGCCGTATTGGGCCGCTTATGACATTAACCGTGCGGCAGCACCCTCACTGCGGCACGTGCTCCACGTACGCATCATAGAGTTCCTGGACGTCCCTTACGTACGCCACGGGCTCGGAGCCGCGGCAGTAGCCATAGCGCGCCTTACGGTAGTACTCCGGCTTTTCGAGAAGCAGCATGGCCCTCTCGACGCTGCCGAACCACCTGTCCGGAGACCAGCCCTTCCTGGCGGCCAGCCTTCTGGCGTCGGTCAAGTGGCTGTAGCCGACGTTGTACGCGGCCAGGGCGAACAGCAACCGGTCCTCCAGCGCTACGTCCCCGTCGATCCTCCGGATAAGCCTGCTCATGTACTTGGTCCCCGCGCGTATGGACTGCTCCGGCTCGTATACGTCACTGACACCCAGTTCCCTTGCCGTCTCGGGCATGAGTTGCATGAGCCCCACCGCGCCGGCCCAGCTGACCGTATTCGGGTCGAAGCCGGACTCCCGGTAGATCTGCGCCGATACGAGCCGCCAGTCGAGCCCGTATCTGTCCGCGTACTTCTTCGCGAGGTCGTCGTAGGGGGATATCCTGCCGCTCGTGTCGGAGCGGAACTTCTGATGGGCCCTGCGGATAGTCCTCCTGTTCTCGAAGTACTTTCCCTTCATTATCCTGACCGTCCCCTGCTTCTGCTCCCTCGCAATGTAGGCGTTGAGCGCCTCCAGGAGCCCTTCGTTCTCCCGGCGTACGGCCCAGCCGAGCTCGGTGTCCTTGAGCTCGAAGGCCGCCCTGAGCTTCCGCCCGTAGCTCCGCTCGACCTCCAGCAGGTTCGAGTCGCTTACGGTGATGTCCCACTCCCCCTCCTCGACCCCCTTAAGTATCTCTTCGGTCTCAAGGTCCTCGGGCAGGAGGGCTATCTCGAAACCCGGCACGACTTCCCGGAGGTCCACGAGGGTCTCGTAAAAAGAGCTGCTCTCTCTCACGTAAACGACCTTGCCGACGAGGTCCTCGGAAGCGGCGACCTCGCCGTAGTCTTCCCTTACGACCACGACCTCCCGGACCTCGTTATACGGCTCGGTAAAGGCGGCCCTTTCGGCGCGCTCCGGGGTTATGGTAAGGGCCGCGGCGACTATGTCGCCGCGGCCCTGGTTAAGCCAGGGGATGAGGTCCTCGTGGCCCGGGGGGATGACGACGTCGAGCCTCAAGTCGTGTTCCTCGGCGAAGCGCCTTACGAGCTCGTACTCGAAGCCTACCTGGGTACCCCGGTAGATGTAGTAGGTCATGGCGTTGTTGCGGGTCAGCATGCGGAGTACTTTCCGGCTCTTGAGCCCGTTCAGATCGTCGGCGTGAAGGGCCTCGTAGCCGCCCGTAAGGGCGCGGGAGATCAGGAACTCGTTTACCTTCTTCTTAAGCCCCCTTGCCCCGGGCCGCATGGCCAGCGCGATGGGCCGTCTGGTGGAGAGGGCGAAAGGCGCGCTCAGGTTGTCGTAGCCCCCGGAGATTGCCTCCCAGTAGTTCGAATCCGCCACCGTGGCGAAACACAACCCCCCGGCCACAAGGTCCGCGATCTCTTCTGTGGGAAGGAGCTCGGGCATCTCGCGTATCTTGAGCCCGGGGACCCGGCTGCCCGGGGCCGTAAGGGTCTGGAAGTAGGAGCTCGACTTCCTGACGCATACATCTCTTCCCTTAAGCTCCTCCGGACCCTTTGGCATGTCGTCGCCGGTACGGGTAATAAGAAGTTCGTCCACGTAAAGGTATGGCGTGGAAAAGGCCGCCCTCCTCTTCCTCGCCTTGGTCACGGTAAGGCCCGTGGCCACGATGTCCCCCTCCCCGTCGAGGAGCTTATCGATTATACCGGCGTAGTCTTCGGCAACGACCAGTTCGAGCTCCACGCCGAGTTCGGCGGCAAGCTCGCGGGCTATGGTCCTTTCCAGCGCCGCGGGGTAGTTGCCCCTGGGGACGAACGCCACTGGCTCGGGCCGCACGATGACCCTCAAGACCTTTCTGGCCACTATCTCTTCGATGTCCCCGATATGGTTCTCCGCCGGGGGGGAGGAACAACCCTGAAGGAAAAAAGAAAGGGAGAGTACGGCAAGGACGGACCGGACGACTTTTGCGGATACGGAAGAGGAAGAGGAAGAGGAAAAAACCTTTTTTGTAGAGCCGTTGTTCATCAGTATCTCCACATGGGGGTCGGCGTGTCTCCCGCCCCCCCCCGCTCCCCCCTGCCCTCCGCCCGTTCGATACTGAAGCCTTTGCATATGGTGCCCGAGGCCGGAATCGAACCGGCACGGTGTTGCCACCTCGGGATTTTAAGTCCCGTGCGTCTACCAGGTTCCGCCACTCGGGCCTACCCTGAAGGGTATCAAATGCGCCTCGAACTGTCAATCGGCGTGACAGCAGCCTGAGGCCAGACCCAATGTTTAGAGCCGCGTCTGGCGTCGATGGGAAGAAGTGTATCACACACCATATTTTACACTGCCCGGGCTTTACCTTGTCCTTGAATTCAACTCGAAATACGGTATAATACACCTTCCGCGAAAACCCTCGCGAGTCATTTTAACCGGGAAGCGCCACCATGAACACGGCCTTTGAAAACTTCAACCTCCATATCAAGAAAGGCTCCGGAGAACATAAGTTCGGCGTCTCTCTTAAAGATGACCGGGGTACCGTCCTCGCGAGTAGCGAGTTCCAGTACCGCGTCGACCCCCACATACTCTCAAGGCTCGAGAAGAGCGTCGGCAGGGACGTACCGGAAAACTCCCGGCTCATAAGGGAGTTCGGAAGCGGTCTCTTCGATACGGTACTCTCCGGGGAGATTCTCGGCTCCTACAGGTCTGCCCTGAAAAGCGGCAAGCACCTGCGCCTCCGGCTCGCCTTCAAAAGGGACGAGCCGGAGCTCCTGCGCATCCCCTGGGAGTTCATGTTCGACGGCACGAACTTCGTCTCCGCATATCCCGGGGTAAGCCTGATCCGCCTTATCGAGGGGATACCCCACAGGGAGCCCGAAAAGATACGGGGCAAGATAAGGATGCTCGTCGTTATATCGAGCCCCCTCGACCTGAAGGACGCCCAGCGCCTCCAGGTGGAAAGGGAGAAGCTCATCATACTCGAGGCCGTGGACGGGGCCGTGGCGGGCAATGTCATGGAGGTGGAGTTCGAGGACGAGGCCTCGCTCCCCAACATACAGGCCCGGCTGGAGGACGGGGAGTACCACATCCTCCACTATACCGGCCACGGCGTATATTCGGAAAAGGTCGACAGCGGGCACCTTCTCCTGGAGGACGAGAAGGGCTCCTCCAGGCATGTGGATAACGAGGGGTTCGCCAACCTCCTCTCCGGATACCCCTCCCTGCGGCTCGTCGTGCTCTCCGGCTGCCAGACGGCGAAGACCGGGGGCAGGAGGGCCCTTAGCGACCTCTCCACGCCCCTTCTGGCAAGGGGGATACCCTCGGTTATCTCCATGCAGTACTCCGTAGCCGACGAGTCCGCTATGAAGCTCGCGAAAAAGCTATACACCGAAATAGGCGAGGGTGTGCCCGTGGACCGCGCCCTCACGAGGGTCAGGAAGGAACTCTTCCTGAACAGGGGCTCCGGCGAGGTGGACTTCGGAACCCCGGTCCTCTACTCCCGTGACCCGGACTGCCTCGCAAGAAAGGCAGTGGAAAAGGAGCCTGAAGGCTTCGGCTTCGATAAAGAGGTCGGCATAAAGCCCAACGTGGTACTCCGAATGGAGCAACTGGGCAACCAATTCGTCGGCAGAAGGAGGGAGCTCCGGCGCATAAAGGAGGGGTTCCTCTCCGGCGGCAAGAGGGTGGCGGTCCTCCACGGCATCGGGGGCATAGGCAAGACCGTTACCGCCTCGAAGGCGGCCGAAGCGCTGGAGGGACGCTTCCGGGGCATATACGCCTTTGACTGCTCCGGCGGGCTCACGGCCGAGGATATCCTCGTAGGCCTCGACGGCTTCCTAAAGAGAAACGGGGTCGACGCGCTGGAGGGGGTATGCACCGCGCAGGCGCCGATAGAGGAGAAGATGGACTACCTCGCTCAGGTGCTCTCCCAAATAAAGCTACTCCTCATATTCGACAACTTCGAAACGCTCCTTTCCGAAAAAAAGGACCGCAGCGAGATCTCCGACCCGGAGCTTAAAAAAAGCCTCAAGACGCTCGTAAACCAGTGCAGCGACGGGACGCGCTTCCTCTTTACGAGCAGGTATACCTTCAACCTGACGGACGGGAGGCTCACCAACCTCATAGACGAGATAAACCTCGGGGAGCTTTCCCGGCCCGAGGCCGTAATGGTGATGAACCGCTTCCCGGAGATAGCGCGGGAGGGGTTCGGGACCAAGCTCGAGATATTCGAGAAGGTGGGCGGCCATCCCTACACCATAAATATCTTCGGTACGCACGCGAGGGAGAGGTCAGTAAAGGACGTGCTTACGGACCTCTCCGGTGTAACCCGGGAGATGGTGGAGTTCACGCTCCTCGACAGGAGCTACGAGAGGCTTGCCGACGGAACGAAGGCGCTTATCGACCGCGCGGCCGCCTTCAAAAAGCCCGTGCCGCTCGAAGGGCTCGAGTGGGTTATGGAGGAGGGCGAAGAAGGGGATGGTGGCGCCGACGTCGGGATAAAAGAGCTCATCCACTGGGGCCTTATCGCGATGGTCGAGGGAGACGAGGGGGGCGAGGGGGGCCTCTACTCGATACACACAATCGTAAAGGACTTTATAAGAGGAAGGGCCGAAGCGGACAGTTGGAAGGGGCGGCTTGTCGTTGCGGCGGGCTTTTACATGCGCCTTGCGGAGAGGACAAGAAACCTCTGGCCGCTTCTCGACGCCCGGGACCTGTACCTCGACGCGGGCGAGTACGACAGGGCCGGGGAAGTTGTGGCTATGGTAACCGAGCCTTTACACATCTGGGGCTTCATAGAGTTTGTGCTGGCGCTGAACAAAAAGACCGTCGACACAACAGAGGGGGAGATAAAGGCAACGGCACTCCACCACCTCGGGATTATCCACCAGTACCGGGGGGAATATAAAGAGGCCCTGGATAAGTTGAACGAGAGCCTCGAGATAAATAAGGCGCTGGGGAATAAGGGCGGGATTGCCGCAACCCTCGGGCAGCTCGGGACTATCCACCAGGACAAGGGCGAATATAAAGAGGCCCTTAAGAGGTTCAACGAAAACCTCGAAATAGCTAAGGCACTGGGGGATAAGAGCGGGATTGCCAAAACCCTCCACCAGCTCGGGATGATCCACCAGAACCAAGGCGAATACGAAAAGGCATTAGATAAGTTGAACGAAAGCCTCGATATAGAAAAGGCGCTGGGGGATAAGGGCGGGATTGCCATAAGCCTCCACCAGCTCGGGATTATCCACCAGCGTAAAGACGAATACGAAAAGGCCCTGGATAAGTTCAACGAAAGCCTCGAGATAAAGAAGGGTCTGGGGGATAAGAGCGGGATTGCCAAAACCCTCGGGCAGTCAGGGATACTATTCGAAGAAAAGGGAGAGCTCAAGGAGGCTATAAGAAACCACCTTATAGCCTTTTCGCTCTTCGAATCCCTGAAGTCGCCCAGCAAGAATATCGCCGCCTCACACTTGCAAAGGCTCAGGGAAAAGATGGGGGAGGAAGCCTTTACAGAGGTGGTGGAAGCGCTTGAAAAGGAAGGGGGGACGAATGACGGAGATAAAGAAGGTTAGGTGCCCGAACTGCAAAGAGGTCAACGAAGTGGACGTCGAGAGAGAGCTGGACAAAAATAGCGGCTTTGCGATTAAAAGTGTTCTTTCCAGCCCCGAACTCAACAGGCCGGAGAGGATAGTAGTAAAATGCACTTCTTGCAAAAGGGAGTTCAAGGTCGTGGTATGACCACAAGGACATGGCGGAAGAGAGAGTAGAAGTTATAGAAGAGGGGAAGCCCCTCGACGCCGAGGACGTCTTCTGGCTCAAGAAGGCGAAAGAGCTTACCGCGGACTCAATCAAGTCGGTCGAAGAGGCCGGAAAGCAGCTCATCGCCATGATAACGGTCATGGAGGGGATATATGCGGCCGTCCTGGCGTTCTCGGGTATAAAGACCATTCCGGCGAACAGCCTCCCGGCCGCCGTGGCCTATGTCTCGCCCATCTTCCTATGGCTCGTAAGCCTCTTCTTCGCCATACGTATCTTCAAGACGAAGGAGTACTCCTTCCACGCCAAATCCCCGGACAGCGTGAAACAGACCTTCCTCGACATAGCGAAGTACAAGCAGGAGAACCTCGAGAGGGCGTATACCTTCCTTTGCATAAGCTTTGCCGTTTCGGCCCTTGGAATACTCTACTGGCTCTATACGGGAAACGTCGCGGCAAACCCGGGCGGATAAGCCTTCCGTCAACAGAACAAAGCCTTGACAAACCGTCTCCCGCGGCATTAAGATTAAGACCTCTTTCCCGATAGTGTCTTCCGAGCTTGTATTTCCGTATTTCCGTTCCGTATTGTAGAGTTGCTTCGCCGATGGAGGCCGAGTTGTCCACACAGGGAAACCCCGAAGACCCCGATAGCCCGCCTGGGAGAAACCCCTTCGAAGAGGTACTCCAACGGGTCGAAGAAGCAAACGGCTTCCTCGACCTGCCCGGGCCCATCTACCGGAGGCTCAGGATCCCGCGGCGCTCGCTAACCGTCTCCGTGCCCGTACGCATGGACAACGGAGAGGTCAGCTTCTTTACCGGCTACAGGGTCCAGTACGACATGGCCAGGGGGCCCTTTAAGGGCGGGATACGCTACCACCCCGGCGTGACGCTCGAGGAGATAACCGCGCTGGCCGCCCTTATGACCTGGAAGTGCGCGCTCGTGGACATACCCTTCGGCGGATCCAAGGGCGGGGTAGCCTGCGACGCCACCGGCATGAGCCGCGACGAGCTAAAGGCGCTTACCCGCCGCTATACCTATGAGATAGGACCGTTCATAGGGCCCGAGACCGACATACCGGCCCCGGACATGTATACCGACGAGCAGGTGATGGCCTGGATAATGGACACCTACTCCATGATGAAGGGCTATACCGTCCCCGGTGTGGTCACGGGAAAGCCGCTTTGTCTCGGCGGCACGGTCGGCAGGCGCGGGGCCACGGCCACGGGCCTGGTGATACTCCTGGAGGAGACCGTGCGCCACCTCGGCCTGGCCATGAAGGATCTGACCGTCTCTATCGTCGGGTACGGCAAGGTCGGTGCAGTCGCCGCCGGGCTCCTCCACGGCATGGGCGCGAAGGTCATAGGCGTTGCGGACTCAAAGGGCGCCATCTACAACCCCGGGGGGCTCGATGTGGAACTCCTGTCCGCGCACAAGGCCGAGACCGGCGGCGTCAGCGGCTTCAGGGAGGCCGAGGAGCTTACCATCGAAGAGCTCATCGCCTCGGAGGCGGACGTGCTTATACCCGCGGCACTCGAGGGCCAGATAAACGCCTCCAACGCCGGCAAGCTCCGCGTAAAGATCCTCGCCGAGGCCGCCAACAATCCCACGACAACGGAGGCGGACGCGATCATCAAGGGAAAGGATATCTTCGTTCTCCCCGACGTGCTGGCGAACGCGGGCGGGGTGGTGGTCAGCTACTTCGAGTGGGTCCAGGGGCTGCAGAGGTTCTTCTGGAAGGAAAAGGAGGTTTGCGACCGGTTGAGGGAGATCATGACCTCGGCCTTCGAGGAGGTCCTCTCCGTCGCCGCGGAAAAGAAAACGGACACCAGGACCGCGGCCATGATCCTGGGGGTCAAAAGGGTCGCCGAAGCCGTCAGGGTGCGCGGACTCTACCCCTGATATTCACCCCGGCGGCCCCGGCGCCTTGACTTTTGGAGAAAACCGGAAAAATGGAAATAAAGGAGGGGAAAATAAGGCTTGAAAAATACATCCGACTCTGGTACATTGACCTCCTTTCGAGAGGGATTCATCGCTCACCACAAATTTGTTAACACCTGTGGATAAAGGTGTGGATAGTTTCCCCCGGGTAATTCCTATGAACTCTTCTTTCGTATGGAAAAACTGTCTTGAGGGCGTCGTGCAGCACATAAGCCCCCAGCACTTTGCGACCTGGTTCCAGCCGATACGGGTCGTCGGGGGAGACGACGGTTCTCTGGAGTTGGAAGTGCCGAACCGGTTCTTCCTGGAGTGGATAAAGGAGCACTACCAGCCGCTTATAGAGGACGTATTGAGGAAGGGCACGGAAAAGGAGTACTCGCTCAACTGGAAGATAGCCGAAGAGGAGAAGAAAGCACCGGCCAGGAAGGGGATTTCAAAGGCGAGAAGCGTATCTTCCTCCCGGGTCCAGAGGGGCGCCCAGGCGCACGGGCTGTCCCCCAAGTACACCTTCGACAGCTTTGTCGTGGGCAAGACCAACGAATTCGCCCACGCCGCCTGCTTCGCGGTGACCAAGCACCTGGCGAGCAAGTACAACCCGCTCTTCATTTACGGCGACGTGGGGCTCGGCAAGACCCACCTCCTGCAGGCTATAGGCAACCGGGCGCTCCACGCCACAAGCGGGATACACGTTTGCTACTATACCTCCGAGCGCTTCATGAACGAGTTCATAAACTACGTAAGCCGCCACAAGATGACAGACTTCCGGAGGAAGTTCCGTAACGTGGATCTCCTCCTTATCGACGACATACAGTTCTGGGCGGGCAAGGAAAGAACTCAGGAGGAGTTCTTCCACACGTTCAACGCGCTCCACGAGGCCCATAAGCAGATAGTAGTCACCAGCGACAAGTTCCCCAAGGATATCGCCGGTATAGAGGAGAGGCTCAGGAGCCGGTTCGAGTGGGGACTCGTCGCCGACATCCAACCGCCGGACATAGAGACCAAGATAGCCATATTGAAGAATAAGGCCCTGGCCGAGGGCATAAAGCTCCCTGACGACGTCTCCCGGTGGCTGGCCTCGGTAAGCAACTCCAACATCCGCGAGCTCGAGGGCTACCTGAACAGGGTCCTTGCCGTCTCCAGCCTTACGGGTCAGGACATCTCGCTCGATATGAGCAAGGAGGCGCTGAAGAACCTCACCAAGGAAAAAGAGGCGAAGGGCCTTTCCATAGAACTGGTACAGAAGGCGGTCTGCGCGTTCTTTAACGTAAAGCTCTCCGACCTCCGGAGTAAAAAAAGACACAGGGCCATAGCGCTCCCAAGGCAGATAGCCATGTTTATTGCAAGGCAGTACGGTAACTTCTCCTACCCCGAGATAGGCTCCTCTTTCGGCGGGAAGGACCACTCCACCGCGATACACGCGGTCAAGAAGATAGAGGTCGGGATTAAGGAAAATCCCGACCTCAGACGTACCGTAATGGCCATAAAGAACAGTATGGGTGTGAATTAACTGTTTGCGGGGGTGTATACCGACTGTTGATAACCCGGAGCGGCCGGCATAACGGCCCGGGGGGGTGGGGGGGTGTTGATATAAGAATCCCTTTATCAAGAGAGAAATGAACACCTTTTATCCTGTCGTTTCGCGGTGTTACTATAGTTATCAAGGGTTTTAACAGCCCCTACTACTTAATACTTCTATAATATATAAAGTATATTAAAAGAAGAGGAGCGAAAAATGGACTTCATTATCGAAAAACTGGATTTCTTAAGGGTCTTACAGAGGATCCAGGGTATAGTGGACAAGAAAAGCACCATGCCCATACTCTCCAACGTCCTTGTGGAGGCCGCCGACGGCAAGGTCAATATCGCGGCAACAGACCTTGAAATCTTTATAAAGGACGCCTGCCCCGCAACGGTTAAGAAGGAAGGGTCCGTTACGGTAAATGCAAGGAAGCTCTTCGAGATAGTAAAAGAACTGCCGGAAAGCACGGTAGCCATATCCAACGGAGAGGGAGAGAGGGTAAGCATAAAGAGCGGAAAGGCCAGGTTCAATATAATGGGCCTTCCCGTGAAGGAGTTCCCCTCGTTCCCCCCCGTCGAGGACGACAAGCTTACAAAGGTAGAACCTGACATACTGGGAGAGATGATAGACAAAACAGCCTTCGCCGTATCCACCGACGAGACGAGGTACAACATAAACGGCTTTTTTCTGGAGAAAGACAAAGATATCCTGAGGATGGTCACCACCGACGGCCACCGGCTCGCCATGATAGAGAAAGAGGCGGCCAACGTCCCCGGCGAGAAAAAAGGGGTTATACTCCCCAAAAAAGGCGTTACCGAGCTGAGGAAGCTCATGGAAGAGAAAGAGGGTGACTTCTTCTTCGGCATAACGGATAAGAGCGTTACCATGAAAAAAGGTGATACGCTTATAAACGTCCGCCTTATCGAAGGAGACTTCCCCGACTACAAGCAGGTCATTCCGAAAGAGAACGACAAGCTGGTCATGGCGGAAAGGGCGGTCCTTCTGGGGTCGCTCAAGAGGGTTTCCATCCTCTCCTCAGACAAGGTGAAGGGGGTGAAGTTCGGGTTGAAGAAAGGGAAGCTGACCCTCTCTTCTTCGAGCCCCGAGCTGGGAGACGCGACAGAGGAGATCGACGTCGAATACGACGGCGACGAGTTGGACATCGCCTTTAACGCCAGGTACTTTCTCGACGCGCTCGAGGCCGTCGGAGAGGAAAAGGTCGGCATAGAACTCAAGGACCAGATGAGCCCCGGAATCTTGCGGCCGAAGGAGACGGCCGGCAGCACCTATATCATCATGCCCATGAGGCTGTAGGGCTTAAGAAGGAGAGGAAGAAACGCGATGAAGAGAACATATCAGCCGAGCAACAGGAAAAGAAGCAGGACCCACGGTTTTCTTTCGAGGATGTCCTCCCCGGGTGGCAGGGCGGTTATCAGGAGGAGAAGGGCCAAGGGTAGAAAACGCCTCGGCGTGACCATAACCAAGAACAAGTAGACGTTAACCGTGCGGCAGCACCATGATGGTGCTTTAATTCCACGACGGCCGCTGGGGCACACGGAATGAAAGCTGCAACGGGGCCGTTTATGACGTTAACTGTGCGGCAGCACCATGATGGTGTTTTACCCCCAGGACGACCGTTGGTGGTACGAGACACCAAAAGTGCATTGGGCCTCGTATGACGTTAACCGTGCGGCAGCACCCAGGGGGTGTTTTAATTCAGGACGGCCGCCGGGGGCATACGGCAGGAAGATTGTAATTGGGCCGCTTATGACGTTAACCGTGCGGCAGCACTTTACCAAGGCCGAGAGACTCCTTAAGCCAAAGGAGTTTTTTCTCGTCCGGAAGCGCGGCAAAAGGGTCACGACAAGAAGTTTTACCATCTACATCCTGCCGACGGAGCTTAAGGTCCGGCGGCTCGGGCTCGCGGTGAGCGGCCGGGTCGGCAACTCGGTAAAGAGGAACAGGATAAAGAGGCTCTTAAGGGAGTTTTTCAGGCTCAATAAAGAGAAGTTCCCACCCTCTTCCGACGTGATGATATCGGTCAGGAGGGGCGCGGAACTGAACGGACTGAAGGACGTGGAAAGGGAGTTCGGAGAGGTAAAACGGTTTTTTACCGGCTGACCCTTCCTTCACCTATAGCACGCCCGGAACTTATACCCATCGCCCGCCGATGGGCTTTTTATTTATGATAAAGAGCTTAATTGTTCGGCTTATACGTATATACAAGCGGCTCGTTTCGCCGTTTCTGCCCCCGTCGTGCCGGTTCCATCCGAGCTGCTCGGACTACGCCGCCGGGGCCGTGGAGACGCACGGGACGCTGCGCGGCTCGCTGCTGGCCGGTAAAAGGCTTTCGCGGTGCCACCCTTTTAACGACGGGGGCTACGACCCGGTCCCCCCGACCCCAAAGAAAGAAAAGGAATAATGAATAATAAAGAGCCCGACAAGAAACTTTTCCTGGCCCTTTTCCTCTCACTTGTGGTGGTGGCTGTCTATCCGTACATCATGGAGAAGCTCTACCCCACGGCCCCCCAGACCCCTATAGTCGTCGATAAGGAAGCGGGGCTCGTGGTCGCGGGCGAGGAGACGCCCCCACCTCCCCCGGGCGTCCCGGCTACTCCGGCAACGGGGGCTGTTCCCGCGCTGGCGCCCTCCCCGGTCACGCCCCGGCTGGCCGAGGGGGTGGAAGAAACGCTCACCACGGTCGAGACCCCGCTCTTCAGGGCGGTCTTTACCAACATAGGCGGCGGGGTCAAGAGCTGGCAGCTCAAGGACTACAGGGTGATGCTCGACCCGGATTCGGAGCCTGTGGACCTGGCCCTCCGGGTGGGGGAGAGGGACCTTTTGGGGACGAGGCTCCCCGGGGGCGGCGCCATCCCGTTCGAGACCTCAAAGGACAGGCTCGTCCTCTCGGATACGGATAGCGGAGAGCTCCTCTTCACATGGACCTCGCCCGAGGGGGTGACCGTGGAGAAGAAGTACCTCTTTACCGGCGCCGACTATACGGTGGAGAGCTCGCTCAAGGTGGTTAACCGTACGGACGGGGAGGTCAGCGGCAGTGCCGAGACGGACCTCGCCATGGGTTTCGACAGAGATGCGGAGGGGGCGTCCTACTACCACTCGGGGCCGCTCACCCATATCGAGGAAGAGGTCGACAGGCAGGACGCGGATGTCGCCGCAAACAGCGGGAGCGGGCCGCTCAAGTGGATCGGCGTGGAGAGCAAGTACTTCCTGCAGGCGTTGATACCGGCGGGCGGCGATATCTCCAACTGGTCCACGACGATACCGTCGGTGGAGACGGCGACGGTATCGCTCGCCATGCCGTTCGCGCTCCGGCCCGGCGGGAAGGCGGAGCAGGGCTTTACCGCCTACATAGGCCCGAAGGAGTACACGAGGCTGCTGGCCCGGGGGGCCGGGGTCGAGGAGGCCATAGAGTTCGGCTTCCTGTCGGTCATGGCAAAGCCCGTCCTGCGCGCACTGAACTTCTTCCAGCGGTTTATAGGGAACTACGGGATAGCGATAATTCTCCTTACCTGTATCATAAAGGTCATCTTCTACCCGCTCACGAAGCACAGCCTCACCTCCATGAAGCAGCTACAGAGGGTCCAGCCCCAGATGAACGCCTTGAAGGAGAGGTACAAGGACGACAAGGAGAAGCTCAATAAAGAGCTCATGGAGCTATACAAGCGGTATAAGGTCAACCCGCTCGGGGGATGCCTGCCCGTGCTTCTCCAGATACCGGTCTTCATAGCCCTCTACGAGGTACTCTACGTAGCCATAGAGCTGCGGCACGCGCCCTTCCTGCTCTGGATAATGGACCTTTCGGCCAAGGACCCCTACTACGTGACCCCGATACTCATGGGCGCGAGCATGTTCCTCCAGCAGAAGATGACCCCCACGACCATGGACCCGGCCCAGGCCAAGATGATGCTCATGCTGCCGGTCGTCTTCACCTTCGTCTTCCTGAGCTTCCCCTCGGGGCTGGTCATCTATTGGCTCGTGAATAACGTTCTTTCCATCGCCCAGCAGTACCATATCCACAAGGACCCCGGCGCCGGTGCCGGCCAGGGCCCCCCCCTGAAGCCGGTCAAGAAGAAGTAGGCCCGGCCGGGAGCGGCCCGATCCGGTCCGACCATAAACGGCGTGCTCTTTTCCGCATGTACCTTTCGGCATGTACACTCAGGACACGATAGCGGCAATCGCCACCCCCCCGGGCTCCGGAGGGGGGGGAGGGGTGGCGATAATAAGGATAAGCGGCCCGGGGGCGCTCGAGACCGCCGGGCGGCTCTTCAAGGCCAATAACCCGGGCGGCATTGCCGTTGTTAAAGAACGTTTTCTCCACGCCGGCCTCTTCGTCGACCCCTCTACCGGCGCCATCCTCGACAGCGGATTCCTCGTCTATATGAAGAGCCCCCGGACCTATACGGGAGAGGACGTGGTGGAGCTCCACTGCCACGGCGGTTTTTTAATTTCACATAATCTCCTGGGTGCCGTTTTGAGGGCCGGGGCGAGGGCCGCCGAGCCAGGGGAGTTCACCCGTAGGGCTTTCCTTAACGGCAAGCTCGACCTCGCCCAGGCCGAGGCCGTGGCCGACGTGATAGGGGCCCGGACCGGGGCCGCGCTCGCCTCTGCCAGGGGGCGGCTCAAGGGGGTGTTCTCCCGAAAGGTCGCCGGTATAAAGGACGTCCTCGTCGGCCTCCTCGTGCGCGTGGAGGCCGGGCTGGATTTTCCCGAGGAAGAGACCTCCGGGCTGCCAAAGGGGGAGATGATAGAGGGCCTTGGCCGGGCCGAGGGGGCGCTGAAAAAACTCCTCTCCACCTACGAGGAGGGGTTAGCCTTACGGGAAGGTTTCAGGGTCCTTATCCTCGGAAGGCCCAACGCCGGGAAGTCCAGCCTCCTGAACGTCCTCTTGAAGGAGGAGCGGGCCATCGTTACCGAGGTGCCCGGCACGACCAGGGATATTATAGAAGAGGCGGTTATCATAAAGGGCCTTCCGGTGAAGCTCATGGACACAGCCGGGCTGAGGGAGGGCGGCGGGGGGGCTGGCCGGGTGGAGACGATAGGCGTGGAGCGGGCGCGGGAGAAGATACGGGACGCCGGGCTCGTGCTATACGTGGTGGACGTCTCTTCAGGGGAGCTTAAGGCGGACATCGGGGAAATCAAAGCCATTGGAGACAAGAAGGTTATCGTGGTGGGCAATAAGACGGACCTCACTGGCGAGAAGGCCCTTAAGCGGGCCGGGGAGGCCTTTAAGGGGTATAAGACCGTCTTCATCTCCGCGCTGAAGGAGGAGGGTATAGAGGGCCTTGAGGAGGGGGTCTTTGAGGCGGCAACCGGTCACGGCTTAAATACGGGCGAGGCCGAGCCGGGCGAGCTCGTCGCCTCGGCCCGGCATAAGGAGGCTTTAAGCTCCGCGCTCGACGGCATAGGGCGGGTAAAAGTCCTGGTCGACGGGGAAAAACCCATGGAGCTCGTGGCGGACGATCTACGGTGGAGCGTGGACCGGCTCGGCGAGATAACAGGCGAGACCACCACGGATGACATACTGGACAGGATTTTTAGCGAGTTCTGCATAGGGAAGTAGTATGCCCGAACGGAAGAGTTTACAGAGGGGAAGCTCCGCCCGGATAGTAGGGGCCGCACTTCTTCTGGCCGCTTTATCCCTTGGCCTATCCATTGACGCAAGTGCCGGGGAGTGGGAGCCCGGCACAATTGGTACAAGGGTGCTGGCCCTTGACGTCAACGACGAGAGGGAGAGGGTCACCGTCAGGCTGGACGAGTACCTGGCCCTGTATGTGGCGAAGGTGGAGGGGGGGGAGGGGCTCGGCTGGAACGTTGAAGTGGTCGAGGTGGCGTTGGAGCTTAACGCGACCAACCTCCTCTATCACAGTAAGGAGTGGCACGGGCCTTACCCCTCCGAGGTCTTTGCCTGGTCGAAGAGGAAGGGTCTTTTCCCGGACGTAAGGAGGTTCAGGGTCAGAGGGACGGGCCACCGGCTTACGATAAAGCTTTTGGACTGCGAAACAAAGGTTAGCGGAGAGACGGTCGAGTTCGAAAGCGGCACCATCGAGATATACTGGAAGCCGGAAGAGAGGTAGCGGGGTGTGGTCCTTGCGAGAGCAAGGTTTTTCCAACTCTCTAAGGGGAGCTGTCGGCGGACACACTGGTTGGGGTGAGGGGATTCTTTTTAGCTTCCTCTCCCCTTGCGGGAGAGGAATGAGGTGAGGGGGAAAGCACTTTTCCTTTTAAAGACCTTCCCCTGCATCCTCCCTTCTTGCGCTCCGCGCTTCGCTCCGGAGCGCTTGGGGCGGGGGTGTTGCGAAGCTGGCATCCCCGGCAGACGGCCACCCCGGAGTCTACCCCACCTTAAATCGGACCTGCGGCCCTCATGCTGCCCCGGTATCCTCCCCGCCTCCCGTCCGCCCCGCTTAAGCTTCGACCACCCCCCCCCCCGGGGTTTTTAAAGACAAAAGCTCCCACACCCCACGGGGGAGAGGGTTGGGGTGAGGGGGCCGCCAAAGGACTTTAAGCCTGAAAGTCTTCCCATCCTCAAAACAGTGCTTGAACTTTGATTGAAGGGGAGGTAGGATTATTGGGGTTGTCAACTTGCTCGTAATTAACGAGGAGTTCCAAAGTCAGCAGGTTGTCGAAAATAGTCTATAGAAAAACCGGGAATAATAGCAAGGCATGTCATGAGGACAAAATACCTTGTCATTGTAGGTGCAGGAGCAACATTGAGCGATGCGGCGCGTCTACCCGCTAAAAAGCAACCTCCCCTTGATAGAGGGTTTTTCACGAGCGCATCACGTTCAAACCATACCGAATTCGCGGTAGTACGCCGTTATCTGTTAAATACTTATGATTTCGATCCCTTGGATCCCGAACGCGACAGGCTGGAAGCAGTCATGGCGATCATTTATGCGGATATCCACAATCCAGACCTTGAGAGTTCAGCAATTCCCGCATTTCGATCCCTAATAAGACTCTTTAACCGGCGAATTGCTGAAACCACAAACCCTCTATATCCCACCAACCAATCAAAGCTATATCGTATCATCTGTCGCGCACTGGACGATGGTTACTCTCCGGAAGAGATATGCATTATTACTTTTAACCAGGACATTCAGATTGAAAGGGTGCTCGATAGTATTAACAGAACACGCCGTGCAGATAGACACGGCGGAGTATTTAATTTCCCCTTATGCTATACCGCTCCTGTAGCTGAAAGACCCTTTATTGCACCACCAGAGACAGCTAACAGATTTCCAAGAGGTGGGAATCTTTCAGAAAAAATACGCGTACTAAAACTTCACGGGTCACTTAATTGGTTTTCGAAGCACAACAGTAGAGATGTTCCCAAGAATACGATTCTTAGTTCAGCGCGGGACTATTTTATTACGCCAAGGACGACCCTATTACCAGATCTTATGATTAGAAGCAGGCGCACCATGTACACCTTTCCGCTAGTTGTGCCTCCCGTAACGCACAAGGCGGGAATTCTACATGAAGACATTCACCCCCTTTGGACAAAAGCCACCGCGGCTCTAAAGAATGCGGAAAAATTAGTGGTGTTTGGCTATTCATGCCCTGAAATGGATTTTGAAAGTGCCAACCTGATACGGAGAGCAATCCGCCAGAATAAAAAACTCCAGTATTTTAGTGTTATCGACCCCGATCCCCAAGTTTTTCAAAGGTATGTTTATTTAACAGGCGTGGATAGAATTTTCTGGTTCAAGTCTGCAGATAGCTTCCGAAAGGGATATGGCTAGTGTCTGACTCCGGCTTCGTCTTTCCGCCCACACCACACTTAACACAACCACTACCCCTCCCTCCCCCCCGAGCCGGTCCCTGCCCCGTCCGCAAAAAAATAGCCGTTAAAACCCCCTTGACATTGCCCCGTTTTATCTGTATAATCAGAATATACTGAGAAGTCAGGATATTCCTGTTTCATCCCTGGTTAATCGGGGCCCTGCCCCGGGGAGGTAAAAATGGCAAAGAAGAAGGAAAAATCCGGCTGCACGCCGACGGGTGGTGATACGGGCTGCTGCACGTGCGAGTCCGTGGTGAGCGTGGACGAGAGGGGGCAGATGGTGCTCCCCAAAGAGGTCCGGGAGAAGGCCGGCATAAAGGCCGGGGACAAGCTGGCGGTCATAAGCTGGCAGATGGGCGGCAAGGTCTGCTGCATCTCGCTCATAAAGGCCGACGAGATGGCCGACATGATAAAGGACTTTATGGGCCCAATGATGGCGGGCATGAGCAAGGGGTGAGCCCGGGGCAACGCTAAGGGCTTCCCGCCGGGCCGGTTCGGTCTTACGGTCCGGCGGGGGCTAACCCCCCTACTCCCCCTCCTCGACTATCTTCACCCCCGAGCTAGTGCCTATCCTGTCCGCCCCGGCCTCCAGCATCTGCAAGGCCACGGCGTAGGAGTCTATCCCCCCGGCGGCCTTTACCTTCACCATCCCCGCGGCCACCCTGCTTAAAAGCATGACGTCCTCAACCGTTGCCCCCCCCGCC
>JAZGJJ010000041.1 GCA_036482575.1 Thermodesulfobacteriota bacterium | reverse complement strand
GATCGCGTTCCTGTCGATGTTGTCGGCCTCGCTCCTGCCATACAGGTTCAAGAGCTCGGGGCCCTTGAACCCCGCGCTCCAGAGCAAGTGGAAGTGGCTCGTCAACCTCTTCGAGAAGGTGGGGATGGAGAAGTACGCCATAGGGTGGCTCGACTTCCACGTCTTTACCACCTTCATAGGGTACGCGGCCTTCGCCATAGCCTTCGGGGCCAGTATAATGTACCTCATAAAGGAGCGCAAAACCGGGTTCCTCTGGATATTATCCCTTGTGCTTTTTTCCACCCACATCCTGATTATACTCATAAGGTGGTACAAATTGGGGCAGCTGCCGATATTCTTGAACTTTGAGTACGCCCTTGCAGGTGCCTGGTTATTTCTGGGGCTGTTCGCGCTCTTGACCGAGTATAGCCGGGTAATCGGCGAGACATGGAGTTATCTTGTCGATGGGTTCCCGGACGCGAGGATACTGGACGAATTGAGCTACAGGGCCATAGCCTGGGGCTTTCCTTTCCTGTTCGTGGGCATAGTCTCCGGCGCCATCTGGGCGAACTACGCATGGGGCTCCTACTGGAGCTGGGACCCCAAGGAGACCTGGTCGCTCATAACATGGTTCATATACGCGGCCTATCTGCACGCGAGGGTCACGCGCGGCTGGACTGGCAAGCGGGCGGCCTACCTCTCGGTTGTCGGCTTCATGGCGGTTATATTCCTCTACTGGGGCGTAAGCTTCGTGCTGCCCGGACTCCACGCATATGGATAAAGGATAGTTTAAGAAGTTTAAAGTTTAAAAAGTCTAAAAAGTATCTATAGGGGAAAATGGAAGAAAAGGAAAAAACGGAAAACGGAAAAAAAGGTTCCTTTAGCCCGGCTGCGGTTGTCATAGTGGCGGTGGCCGTGGTGGGGGTCTCTTTGGCGGTATTGGGTCAGAGGCAGCAGTTCGTGCCCGTGGTTGCCGGAACCAAGGCCATAGAGTTCACCCTGCCGGACCTCGGCGGCGGGGAGGTGACCCTCAGCGACTACCGCGGCAAGGTGGTATTCCTGAACTTCTGGGCCACGTGGTGCAAGCCCTGCGAGGAAGAGATGCCCTCCATGCAGGAACTCTACGATGAGTTTAAGGGGCAGCCGTTCGAGATGCTGGCCGTGAGCGTGGACAGCAAAGGCCCGGAGGCGGTCAGCGAGTTTATTGAAAAGCGCAACTTCACCTTCCCCGTCCTCCACGACAGGAAGGGCAGGATGAAGGAGAGGTACAAGACCACAGGGGTCCCGGAGACCTTCATAATAGACCAGAACGGGGTAATAGCCGAAAAGGTGATGGGGCCGAGGGACTGGTCGAGACGCGGCTATACGTCGATGGTCCGCGACCTCCTCAAGAACGGGGCGAAGCCGCCCGAGGCATACAGAACGAAGAGGGGCGGATGAGACCCATGAGAGGAGTTTCAACCTTAGCCCTGGTTTCCCTGTGCCTGCTTCTGCTCCTTGCCCCCTCGGTCCCGGCCGCGGAAGAGGAAAATGGAAAAGACCTGTGGGACGAGGTCGGCATTGAAAGGATCGGTCCGAGCGACGCCCCGCCGTTCAGCATCAGGGGAGTGGACGGTAAGAAGGTCACCCTCGACGACTTCAAGGGCAAGGTCGTTTTTCTGAATTTTTGGGCCACCTGGTGCCCGCCGTGCAAGGAAGAGCTTCCCGCGATGGAGGCCCTCCACAAGAAGCTCGCGGATAAGGGGCTTGCGGTGGTGGCCATGAACGACTACGAGCCAAGGCAGAAGGTCCTGGACTTCCTTGCAGAAACCCCCTACACTTTTACCGTCCTGATAGACGAGGAGGGTGGGGCGAGTGAGCGCTACAGGGCGCTTGTCCTGCCTACGACCTTTATCATAGACAGGGAGGGTAAGGTCATCGGAAGGGCCTACGGCGTGAGGGATTGGGACAGCGAGATGTCGATAAAACTCTTCGGGGAGATACTCGGCATATGACTGAAGGGGTTTCCATACCTTTCGCCTTCCTCGGGGGACTCCTCTCCTTCATATCCCCCTGCGTCCTCCCGCTCGTGCCCTCCTATATATCTTTCGTAACGGGCATATCCTTCGAGGAGCTTACCGGCGAGAGCGAAGACAGGAAGTTGAAGAGGGTAATACTCTTTAACTCCATGATGTTCGTGCTCGGGTTTTCCACCGTGTTCGTTGTCGTGCTCGGCGCCTCGGCCCAGCTCTTCGGCCACCTCTTCATGGAGTACCAGGACGTCGTACGGAAGGTAGGCGGCGTCGTCATCGCGCTCCTCGGCGTACATATAATAGGCGTAATAAACATAGGGGTGCTCCAGAGGGACAAGCGGCTGCACTTCTTCCGGGAGAAACCCATGGGGCTGCTGGGTTCGTTCCTCGTGGGCATGGGTTTCGCGGCCGGGTGGACGCCGTGTATCGGCCCGATACTCTCGGCAATATTCGCCGTTGCGGCCACCTCCGAGAGCCCGTGGGCCGGCATGGTGCTCTTTACCGCCTATTCCGCGGGCCTTGCCATACCGTTCATGCTCACCTCCATAGGCATCAATACCTTCCTCAAACACTTTCAGAGACTCAAGAAACACATGCGGGTCGTCTCGGTCGTGACCGGGACTTTCCTCATAGCAACAGGGGTCTTGATATTCTTTAATTCATTTGCTATGATAACCGGGTATCTCTCGATGTTCCTTCCGAATGTCGGGTGAAAACGAAACGGTCAGCGGAC
>JAZGJJ010000040.1 GCA_036482575.1 Thermodesulfobacteriota bacterium | reverse complement strand
TCATGGATACCGTGGGTGTCCAGGACAGGAAACAGAGCCGCAGCAAGTACGGCGCCAAGAGGGCAAAGTAGAGCCGGGCTCCGGTCGAGCCCATGGAGCAAGTCGGGAGGCTTCGTTCTTCTGACTTGCTTGTGCGTTAAGGAGGAAGTGAATGTCAAGGAAGGGAATAGCTCCAAAGAGGCGGGTCACCCCGGACCCCAAGTACGGAGACGCCGGTGTCGCGAAGTTCGTGAGCAAGCTCATGAGCGACGGCAAGAAGAGCGTGGCCGAGAGGGTGCTTTACGGTGCCTTCGACGTGATCGAGGAGAAGACCAAGGGCGACCCCTTGAAGGTATTCAAAAAGGCGCTTGATAACGTAAAGCCCACGCTCGAGGTCAAATCCAGAAGGGTCGGCGGGGCCACCTACCAGGTGCCCATCGAGGTAAGGCCCGACAGGAAGATGTCGCTCGCGCTCAGGTGGCTTTCCAGTTATGCCAGGAGCAGGAGCGGGAAGTCCATGAAGGATAAGCTCGCGGCCGAACTCATGGACGCCGCGGCCGGAAGGGGCGGGGCCGTGAAGAAGAGGGAAGACGTACACAAGATGGCCGCGGCCAACAAGGCGTTCGCCCATTATAGATGGTAGTAGAGCTTTTCAGTTTGCAAGCGTAACGGAGGTTTCAGAGTAAGGTTGTGAACGGTGCGTTATTGAAAGAGACTCCACGGGTCGAGCCGAAACCAAAGGCTCGTGCCGGAGGAGAGAGGTCTTCTAAAGTGGCAAGGGCCATACCCATAGAAAAACAGAGGAATATCGGGATCATGGCCCATATAGACGCGGGCAAGACCACCACCACCGAGAGGGTCCTCTACTATACCGGGGTCACCTACAAGATCGGGGAGGTCCACGAGGGCACCGCGGTCATGGACTGGATGGAGCAGGAGAGGGAGCGGGGGATAACCATTACGTCGGCGGCCACCACCTGCTCCTGGAAAGACCACACCATAAATATTATCGATACCCCGGGACACGTGGACTTCACCATAGAGGTCGAGAGGTCTCTCAGGGTCCTCGACGGCGCGGTGGCGGTCTTCTGCGCGGTCGGCGGGGTGGAGCCCCAGAGCGAAACCGTCTGGCGGCAGGCCGATAAGTACGGGGTCCCGAGGATCGCCTTCGTGAACAAGATGGACCGCGTGGGCTCGGACCTCTTCCATGTGGTGGGCATGATGGTCGACAGGCTCGGTACCCGGGCCGTCCTTATGCACCTGCCCGTAGGCTCGGAGGAGTTCTTCAAGGGGGTCGTGGACATCGTCTCGGGCAAAGCGCTCATATGGGAGGAGTCGACGCTCGGGGCCGAATACAGGGTCGAGGATATACCGGCGGATATGAAAGAGCTTTACAAAGAGTACAGAGAGAAGCTCCTGGAGGCGGCCGCGGACTTCGACGAGGCGCTTATGGAGAAGTTCCTCGAAGGTGAAGAGATAGGCGAGGAGGAGCTTAAAAAGGCGATTAGAAAAGGCACTCTCGATATGGGCATCACACCGGTATTCTGCGGCACGGCGTTCAAGAACAAGGGGGTACAGACGCTCCTCGACGCGGTCATCGACTACCTTCCCTCGCCCGTGGACGTAAAGGCCATAAAGGCGGTAGAGGTCGATACCGGTAACGATATCGAAAAAAAGGCGGATGACTCGGCTCCGTTCTCGGCCCTGGCCTTTAAGATTATGACCGACACCTACGTAGGGCAGCTCACCTTCTTCCGGGTCTACTCCGGTACGATGAGCTCCGGTTCATACACATACAACTCCACTAAAGGTAAGAAAGAGAGGATAGGCAGGCTCCTCAGGATGCACGCCGACCAGCGCGAGGAGGTAAAGCAGGTCTTCGCCGGCGACATAGCCGCGGCCGTGGGCATGAAGTACACCACCACGGGCGATACCATCTGTGATGAGGACAACGCGGTGCTCCTCGAATCCCTCGATGTGCCGGAACCCGTGGTGAGCATCGCCATAGAGCCGAAGACAAAGGCCGACCAGGAAAAGCTCGGGACCAGCCTTCAAAAACTCACGGTAGAGGACCCCTCCTTCAAGATGAAAACCGACGAAGAGACCGGCCAAACCATAATATCCGGCATGGGCGAACTGCACCTCGAAATAATAGTGGACAGGCTCTTGAGGGAGTTCAAGGTCGAGGCCAGCGTAGGAAAACCGCAGGTCGCCTACAAGGAGACCATTAGCCGGAGCGTTACGGCCGAGGGCAGGTACGTGAAGCAGACCGGCGGAAGGGGACAGTACGGACACGTCTGGCTCGAGGTCGAGCCCCAGCCAAGGGGCGGTGGCTTTGAGTTCGTAAATAAAATAGTGGGCGGGGTCGTGCCCAGAGAGTATATCTCGGCGGTCGAAAACGGTATCAGGGAGGCCACGGAGGCCGGCATCCTTTCCGGCTGCCCGGTGGTCGACGTGAAGGTAACCCTCTTCGACGGCTCCTACCATGACGTTGACTCTTCCGAGATGGCCTTTAAGATAGCCGGCTCGATCGGCTTCAAAGAGGCATCGAAGCAGGCGGGCCAGGTCCTCCTCGAGCCCATAATGGCCGTCGAGGTCGTTGTGCCGGAACAGTTCATGGGAGACGTGATAGGGGACCTTAACTCGAGAAGAGGGAAGGTGCTCGGCATGGACACCCGCAGCGGCTCGCAGGTGATATCTTCGACCGTGCCGCTGGCCAATATGTTCGGATACGTCACCGACCTTAGGAGCAAGACGCAGGGAAGGGCCTCTTTTACCATGCAGTTCTCCCACTACGAAGAAGTCCCGAACTCGGTCATGAAAGAGCTTACGGCCAAGGCGCAGGCAGGTTAGGCGGAAACGCACATACTGAAAACGGCGGGAACTACTTAAATTTTTTTTGGAGGTAGAGTTATGAGCAAGGCCAAATTCGAGAGGGACAAGCCGCACGTAAACGTAGGTACGATCGGCCACGTGGATCACGGCAAGACCACGCTCACGGCCGCCATAACCAAGGTCTTGAGCACCAGGGGGCAGGCCGACTTCCTCGCCTACGACCAGATAGACCGTGCCCCGGAGGAGAAGGAGAGGGGTCTTACGATATCCATTTCGCACGTCGAGTACCAGACCGACAACCGCCACTACGCGCACATAGACTGTCCGGGCCACGCCGACTACGTGAAGAACATGATAACCGGAGCGGCGCAGATGGACGGGGCGGTGCTGGTTGTCTCGGCCGCCGACGGCCCGATGCCTCAGACCCGCGAGCACATCCTTCTGGCGCGCCAGGTGGAGGTGCCCTACATAGTGGTCTTCCTGAACAAGACCGACCAGGTGGACGATAAGGACCTTCTCGAATTGGTGGAGTTAGAGGTAAGAGAGCTGCTCTCGATGTACAAGTTTCCCGGCGACGACATACCGATCGTTTCGGGGAGTGCGCTGAAGGCACTCGAGTGCGGCTGCGGCAAGGCGGAGTGCGAGGCGTGCGGCCCGATCCTGAAGCTTATGAGCACGCTCGACGAGTACATACCAGAGCCCAAGCGCGACATAGACAAGCCGTTCCTGATGCCCGTTGAGGACGTTTTTTCGATATCCGGCAGAGGCACGGTCGTAACGGGCCGTATCGAGCGGGGGATAGTAAAGGTCGGCGAAGAGATAGAGATAGTCGGCTTGAAGGACACCCAGAAGACGACCGTAACGGGTGTCGAGATGTTCCGTAAACTCCTTGACGAGGGCCGTGCCGGAGATAACGTGGGCTGCCTTCTGAGGGGTACGAAGAAGGAGGACGTCGAGCGAGGTCAGGTGCTGACCAAGCCCGGCGCGATAACGCCGCACACGAAGTTCAAGGGCGAGGTCTATATCTTGACGAAGGAAGAGGGCGGTCGTCACACGCCGTTCTTTAACGGCTACCGTCCGCAGTTTTACTTCCGTACGACGGACGTGACCGGCGTGTCGACTTTACCCGAGGGTACGGAGATGGTGATGCCCGGGGACAACGTGAACCTGGACATAGAGCTCATCACGCCGATAGCGATGGAGGAGGGCGTGAGGTTCGCGATAAGGGAAGGCGGCAGGACCGTCGGGGCCGGGGTCGTAACCAAGGTAGTAGAGTAGGAAGGCCGTGTGCGCGAAGAAAAAGCCTTTTACGCATCACGTATAACGCACACGCATCACGGCCTTTAACACGCATAACGGCACTTAAGGGGAGAAAGTGGATAACCAGAAAATAAGAATAAGGCTTAAGGCCTACGATCACAGGCTGCTTGACAGGTCGGTGAAGGAAATAGTGGAGACCGCCAGGCGGACGGGTGCGACCATCAAGGGCCCCATACCGCTGCCGACCAAGATAAATAAGTTCTGCGTCCTGCGCTCCCCGCACGTCGATAAGAAGAGCAGGGAACAGTTCGAGATAAGGACCCATAAGAGGCTGATGGACATAATGGAGCCCACGCAGCATACGGTCGACGCACTTATGAGGCTCGACCTGCCCGCGGGCGTGGACGTAGAGTTGAAGCTGGATTAAAAAAGGCCGTGATGCGTGTACGTTATACGTGATGCGGAAAGAACTTTAAATAAGCGCACGCACCACGGGTCTTCTTGCGCAGTATGGTTTTTCACGCATAACGCATCACGCACACGCATCACGGGTTTTCTTACGCATCACGGCCTTTAACACGCATAACGGGTTTATAGACAATGATAGAAGGCATACTTGCCAAAAAATTAGGGATGACTCAGATCTTCTCCGCTGACCGTGTGGTACCGGTGACCGTCGTGAAGGCCGATCTCTGCCACGTAACGCAGCGTAAGACCCGCGAGAAGGACGGCTACGACGCGGTCCAACTCGGCTTCGAGGAGAAGAAAGAGGCGAGGACGCCGAAACCCATGCAGGGGCACTTCAAGAAGGCGGGCACCCCGAACCTGTATCATGTCGCCGAGTTCGGGGGCGAGGAACTGGACGCCTACAAGCCGGGCCAGGCCGTTAAGTGCTCGGAGGTCTTCAAGGTGGGTGACGTGGTGGACATACGCGCCCGCTCCAAGGGCAGGGGCTTTGCAGGCGTGATAAAGAGGTGGAACTTCAGCAGGGGACCGATGAGCCACGGCTCCGGGCACAACAGGGCCCCGGGCTCCATAGGGCAGAGCGCCTACCCCTCGAAGGTCTTCAAGGGGATTAAGTTGCCGGGACAGATGGGAAATAAGGAAATTACCATACAGAACCTGGAGGTCGTCGACATCAACGAGGAAGAGAACATCATGCTCGTTAAGGGCTGCGTGCCCGGCCCGATGGGCGCGGTCCTTACCATAACGAGATCTATTAAGAAGAAGGGGCGGGGTTAGTCATGGCGACCGTGGACGTACTTAACGCTGACGGGAAGAAAGTTTCCACGCTGGAGCTCAAAGAGGGGCTTTTCGACGGCAAGGTGAACGAAGCGCTCTTCTACGAGGTGGTTAAGATGCAGCTGGCCTCCAGGAGGGCCGGTACCGCCTCGACCAAGACGCGAGCCGAAGTGCGCGGGAGCGGGGCCAAGCCCTGGAAGCAGAAGGGGAGCGGAAGGGCGAGGGTAGGCTCGAAGAGGTCGCCTATATGGAGGCACGGTGGAGTTACCTTCGGTCCGAAGCCCAGGGACTACTCCTACAAGGTACCGAAAAAGGTCGTAAGGGGCGCGCTCAAGTCGGCACTCCAGTTGAAGATTAACGAAGGCAAGCTCAGGATATTAGACACGATCGAGCTCAAGGAGCCCAGGAGCAAAGAGGCGCTGGAGCTTTTCGGGAAGGCGAAGCTCACCAGTGCACTCGTGGTCACAGACGGGAGGAGCAGGAACCTCGAACTCGCCACCAGGAACCTTCAGGCCTTCAAGGCCATTGACGTGGCGGGTCTTAACGTTTATGACGTGCTGCGCTACGACGAGTTGGTGATGGCAAAGAACGCCTTTGAAAAGGTGGAGTCCACGTTATGATGAAGGACCATTACTCGATAATAAAGGGGCCGGTTATAACCGAGAAGTCGGCCATGCAGGGCGGAGAGGGGAACACCGTCGTTTTCTGGGTGAATCCGAAGGCCAATAAGAAAGAGATAAAAGAGGCGGTCGAGAAGATCTTTAACGTGGGGGTCACCGGCGTGAACACCCACAGGCTGCAGGGCAAGGTAAAGAGGATGGGAAAATATTCCGGCAGGAGGCCTCTCAGGAAAAAGGCCTACGTATCGCTTAAAAAGGGCGATAGCATAGAGCTTTTCGGGGGAGCATAAGGGTTAGGAAGTTATGCCGATAAAGACCTATAAACCAACCTCTCCGGGAACGAGAGAGAGAACGACGGTCGTATTCGAGGGGGACGGAGATAAGAGGCCCGAGAAGGCGCTTACCGTACCCAGGAAACGCACCGGCGGCCGCAATGTCAGGGGCAGGGTAACGAGCCGCTGGAGGGGCGGGGGGCATAAGAGGCTCCTCCGGCTTATAGACTTCAAGCGGGATAAACGAGGTGTGCCCGCCAAGGTCGCGGCCATCGAGTACGACCCGAACCGCTCGGCCAATATAGCGCTCCTCCATTACGCGGACGGTGAAAAGAGGTACATACTCGCCCCCCACGAGCTCGGCGCCGGCGATACGGTCATGGCCGGAGAGGGCGCGGACATACGCCCCGGGAACGCGCTGCCGCTCGGCACCATACCGCTGGGAACCTTCGTCCATAATATCGAGATGAAGGTCGGCAAGGGCGGGCAGCTCGTAAGGAGCGCCGGCGGCTACGCGCAGCTTATGGCCAAGGAGGGCAAGTACGCTACCGTAAAGCTCCCCTCCAACGAGGTCAGGCTTATCCGCCAGGACTGCTATGCCACCATCGGGCAGCTCGGCAACCTCGACCACGAGAACGTGTCCATAGGCAAGGCGGGCAGGAACCGCTGGCTCGGCAGGCTCCCCAGGGTAAGGGGCGTGGTCATGAACCCGGTCGACCACCCCCACGGCGGAGGAGAGGGCAAGAGCAAGGGAAGGAACCACCCCCAGAGTCCATGGGGAGTGCTGGCCAAGGGATATAAGACGAGGAAGAAACGGAAGGACTCGGACAGGTATATAGTGACCAGGAGGAAGAAAAAGTAGTGAGATCTCTTAAGAAAGGACCGTTCGTTGACGACCACCTGACGAGGAAAGTCGACAGGGCCGTAGAGCAGAAGAGCAGGAAGGTCATAAAGACCTGGTCCAGGCGGTCGATGATAGTGCCCGAGATGGTGGGTCTCACCATAGCGGTGCATAACGGGAAAAAGTTCATCCCGGTTTTTATAACCGAGAACATGATAGGGCACAGGCTCGGGGAGTTCTCCCCGACCCGTACATTCCACGGGCACTCGGGTCTTAAGAAGACCAGGGTGGCGGCACCCAAGAAGTAGCTTATTATGGAAACCAGAGCTATCGCAAAGTACGTAAAAGTTTCTCCGCAGAAGGCGCGTCTTGTCGTGGACCAGATAAGGGGGAAGCGGGTGGACGAAGCGCTCTCGGTGCTGGACTTGAGCAACAAGGCCGTTGCCAGGGACGTCAGAAAAGTTCTGAAGAGTGCCGTGGCCAACGCCGAGAACAACGACAAGCTCGAGGGCGACAGGCTTTTCATTAAAGCCGCGTGCGTGGATAAAGGCCCGACCGTGAAGCGCATGAGGCCGAGGGCCATGGGCAGGGCGAACGTAATACGTAAAAGGTCGAGCCACATAACGATCGTGCTCGGCGAGCGGAAGTAGAGTTCCGCGACAGCCAAGGAGGTTGGTTTGGGTCAGAAGGTTCATCCTATAGGTTTCAGGCTCGGGATATACAGGGGCTGGAGTTCCAGGTGGTACGCCGAGAAGAACTACGCCAAGTGCGTGCACGAGGACCTGAAGATAAGGGAGTTCGTTAAGAAGCGGCTCTACCACGCGGGCATATCCAGGATAGAGATAGAGCGGGCCGCGGACAACGTGAAGGTCATAATCCATACCGCCAGGCCGGGTATAGTCATAGGGAAGAGGGGGGCCGAGGTGGACCTTATGAAAAAGCAGCTCGTCGGGGTCATAGGCAAGCCCGTGGACCTGGACATAGTGGAGGTCAGGAAGCCCGACATAGAGGCCCAACTCGTCGCCGAGAACGTGGCAATGCAGCTTATAAGGAGGGTCGCCTTCAGGCGGGCCATGAAGAAGGCCGTCTCGACGGCGCTCAGGATGGGTGCCAAGGGGATAAAGATAACATGCGCGGGCAGGCTCGGCGGCAGCGAGATAGCCCGCAGCGAGTGGTACAGGGACGGCCGCGTGCCGCTCCATACACTTAAGGCCGACATAGACTACGGCATTGCCGAGGCCAAGACCACTTACGGTATTATCGGGGTGAAGGTCCTTATCTATAAGGGTGACGTGGAGACCAAGGCGTCCGCCCGCAAGGCGGCCGCGGAGGCGAAGGGTAGATAGACCATGTTGATGCCCAAGAGGACAAAGTTCCGTAAACAGCAGCGCGGCAGGCGCAGGGGGATGGCCCAGTGCGGCTCCACCCTGAGCTTCGGCATGTACGGGCTGAAGGCCATCGAGTGCGGCTGGCTCTCCACGCGCGAGATAGAGGCCGCCAGGATTACCATGACCCGTTATATAAAAAGGGGCGGCAAGATATGGATAAGGATGTTCCCGGATAAGCCCATAAGCAAAAAGCCGGCCGAGACCAGGATGGGCAAGGGCAAGGGCGCGCCCGAGGACTGGGTGGCCGTCATAAAGCCGGGACGTATACTTTACGAGATGGAGGGCGTCACCGAGGAGGTCGCCAAGGAGGCGTTCAGGCGCGCGGCGCACAAGCTCTCCATACCGACCAGGTTCGTAAAGAGGGAGGCGGTATGAAGCCCGAAGAGCTGAGGGCCATGACCCTCGACGAGATTAGGAAGACCGAAGAGGACCTCGCCTCCGAGCTCTTCAACCTCAGGATGCAGCAGGCGGGCGGGCAGTCCGAGAACCCCCTGAAGATCCGTTTTGTGAGAAGGGACATCGCGAGGACCAAGACCATAATAGCCGAGAAGGAGAGAGAGGCGCACCATGGCGGATAGCAGGGGCAGAAGGAAAATACTGGTGGGCAATGTCCTGAAAGACAGCATGCAAAAGAGCGTGGTCGTCTCCATAGAGAGAGTCACCAAGCACCCGCTTTACGGGAAGTACATAAAGAAGCATGTCAAGTACATGGCCCACGACGAGAAGGGCGAGTGCGGCCGCGGGGACAGGGTGTCTATAGTGGAGACCCGCCCCATGAGCAGTCGCAAGAGGTGGCGTGTTACGGAGATTCTGGAGAAGGCGAAATGATCCAGATGCAGTCAGTGGTGGGGGTCGCCGACAACTCAGGCGCGAGAAAGGTCTACTGTATACGCGTGGTGGCGGCCTCGAACAAGACTTACGCCCGCATAGGGGACGTTATAGTGGGCAGTATAAAGGAAGCCATACCCCAGTCCAAGGTCAAGAAGGGTGAAGTGATAAGGGCCGTGGTCGTGAGGACCGTAAAGGGGTCCAAGCGCGCCGACGGCTCGCACATAAAGTTCGACGAGAACTCGGTGGTGCTGCTTACCAAGGACAACGAGCCCATAGGCACCAGGATATTCGGCCCCGTGGCGAGGGAGCTCCGGGCCAAGAAGTTCATGAAGATAATTTCGTTGGCACCAGAGGTGCTGTGAGGACACAACTATGATCCCGAACCCGAGATATAAGATAAGGAAGGACGACCAGGTAATGGTCGTGAGCGGCAAGGAGAAGGGCAAGACCGGCAGGGTTATGCGCGTCATACCCAACCGCGGGACGGTGGTGCTCGAAAAGCTCAATATGGTCAAGCGCCATACCAAGCCCTCCTCCAAGCACCGCCACGGAGGGATAATCGAAAAAGAGGCGCCCATAGCCGTCTCGAACGTAATGATAATTTGCGATAAGTGCAACAAGCCCGTCAGGGTCGGGAAGAAGCTCCTGGAGGACGGCAGAAGGGCGAGGTGTTGCAGGAAGTGCGGCGAGGTACTCGACAAATGAGGCCGAGAGTCAAGGAGATATACGTAAAGGACGTCGCCCCGGCCATGATGAAGGAGTTCGGCTACGGCAACCCCATGGAGGTGCCGAAGCTGAAGAAGATAAATCTCAATATGGGGTTGGGCGAGGCGATCAATGATATCAAGGTTATAGACGCGGCGGTGAAGGACATGGCCGCTATTGCGGGCCAGAAGCCGATCGTCACCAGGGCCAGGAAGTCGATAGCCAACTTCAAGCTCAGGGAGGGCATGCCCATCGGGTGCGCGGTGACGCTCAGGGGGAACATGATGTACGAGTTCTTCGACAGGCTCGTGAACTTCGCCATACCGAGGATAAGGGACTTCAAGGGGATACCCGACAGGTCCTTCGACGGAAGGGGCAACTATACGCTCGGCATAAAAGAGCAAATAGTCTTCCCCGAGGTAGACTACGACAAGATAGACAGGATAAGGGGACTCAACATAACCATAACCACGACGGCAGGGTCGGACGAGGAGGCAAAGGCGCTCCTCAAGCACATGGGGATGCCGTTCAGGAATTAGGCTGTTTTACGCGGCGCCTAACCGGCCGCGGCAGTCCGGAGGTGTTTGATTGGCAAAGAAGTCTCTTATAGCGAAGGCCAAGAGGAAGAAGAAGTTCAAGGTCAGGGAGTACAACCGCTGTCCCGTGTGCGGGAGGGCGAGGGCGTACTACAGGAAGTTCGACATGTGCAGGATATGCCTGCGCGATATGGCCTTGAGGGGAGACCTGCCGGGCGTTACGAAGTCGAGCTGGTAGGTCCAAGGGACCCTTAAAGACAGCGGGAGAGTATAGAATATGACGATGACAGATCCCATTGCGGATTTACTTACCAGGATAAGGAACGCCATAGGGGCCAAGCACCCCGACCTTACCGTGCCCGGCTCGAAGCTCAAGTGCGAGGTGGCCAGGATACTCAAGGAGGAGGGCTACATCACCGACGCCGCCTTCACCAAGGACAACAAGCAGGGGACGATAAAGATAAAGCTGAAGTACGCGCCTTCGAAGAAGAGCGTTATAACGAACATCCGGAGGGTGAGCAAGCCCGGATGCAGGGTATACGTTGGGAGCGAAGATGTGCCGAGGATATTGAACGGCCTCGGCGTTGCCATACTCTCGACCTCGAAAGGGGTTATCACCGACAGCAAGGCGAGGGAACTGAAGGTCGGTGGAGAGGTACTCTGTTCCGTCTACTGACGGGTCGGGCGAGGATACGAACCGTATGTCACGTATAGGAAAGATACCGATAGAGGTCCCGAGCGGCATCAAGGTCGCGATGGCCGGTAGTACCCTGAGCGTGAAGGGCCCGGGGGGGAGCCTGGGTCTGTCCGTAAGGGATGAGGTCTCCGTGGATATAAGCGGCTCCACGGTGAAGGTCTCTCCCAGGGACGGCGGCGGCAGGATATCGAGGGAGCTGCACGGCCTTACGAGGACCCTTATAGCCAACATGATCAAGGGTGTCTCCGAGGGGTTCGAGAAAAAGCTCGAGATAGTCGGAGTTGGGTACAAGGCCGAAGTCAAGGGAGACGGCCTTGTGCTGTATCTGGGCTACTCCAAACCTGTTACATACAAGTTGCCCGAGGGCATAAAGGCCTCCGTGGACAAGCAGACCTCGGTTACGGTCAAGGGCGCGGACAAACAGCGGGTAGGACAGGCCGCCGCGGAGATAAGGGCGTTCAGGAAGCCCGAGCCGTATAAGGGCAAGGGTGTCAGGTACGCCGGTGAGCAGGTAAGGCGGAAGGCAGGCAAGGCGGGCAAGGGCGCCGCTTAAGCGAGAGGTGTTATGGCGGGAATGGTAAAAAAGCGTACCGGCCACGATAGGAGAAAGGCCAGGGTAAGGAAGAAGGTGCGGGGCGGCGCGGAGCGCATGAGGCTCAACGTGTACCGGAGCAACAAGCACATATACGCCCAGATAATCGATGACCCGGCGGGCAGGGTCGTGCTCACGGCATCCACGATGAATGAAGGTCTGAAGGGCGAGCTCTCCAAGCTGAGCAAGGTCGACGCGGCCAGGAAAGTAGGGGAGTTCGTGGGGAAGCTCGCAAAAGAAAAGGGTGTGGTGAAGGTCGTTTTCGACAGAAGCGCCTACCTCTACCACGGCAGGGTAAAGGCGCTGGCCGATGGGGCCAGGGCCTCGGGGCTTGAGTTCTAAGAGAAGGAGGGTCTTTGAAAAGGACGGACACGGATACCAGGGAGCTTAAGGACCGGCTCGTATACCTTAACAGGGTAGCGAAGGTGGTCAAGGGCGGGAAGCGTTTCAGCTTCAACGCCATAGTGGTAGCCGGCGACGGCAAGGGCAAGGTCGGGGTAGGGCTCGGCAAGGCCAACCAGGTGCCCGAGGCCATAAGGAAGGCTACGGAGAACGCCAAGAAGTCGCTCTTTACCGTCCCCATCATAAAGGATACGATACCGCACGCGGTCGTGGGCGCCTACGGCGCGGGCAGGGTCATAATGAAACCGGCCGCTCCCGGCACCGGCATAATCGCCGGAGGCGGGGTGAGGGCCGTGGTCGAGACCGTCGGCATACAGAACGTGCTCACGAAGTCGCTCGGGTCCAACAACCCGCACAACGTCGTGAAGGCCACCTTAAACGCGCTTGAACAGCTGAGGAGCCCCGAGACGGTCGCCGGGCTCAGAGGCAAAATGGTAGAGGAGTTGAGTCAATGTCCGGAGACGCAAAAATAAAGGTCACATTGAAAAAGAGCGGCAGCGGGTACCCGGAGAGGCAGAAACGGACGCTTCTGGGGCTCGGGCTGAAGAGGCTTAACGGCTCCAGGGAGCTTCGGGACACCCCGGCTATAAGGGGCATGATAAACAAGGTTTCCCACCTGGTAACGGTGGAGAAGGTATAGTTATGCTTAGCAGGCTGAAGCCCCCGAGCGGGGCGGTAAAGAAACCCAAGAGGGTCGGTCGCGGAGAGGGCTCCGGGCTCGGCAAGACCTGCGGCAGGGGGACCAAGGGACAGAACTCCAGGGCCGGCGGGGGCGTGAAGGCCGGCTTCGAGGGCGGGCAGATGCCGCTTCAGAGGCGGCTCCCGAAGAGGGGCTTTACCAACATATTCAAGACCTCCTACAGCGTGTTTAACGTTGGCAGGCTCTCCGAGGCCTTCAGTTCCGGGGACACGGTCGATGCCGCGGCCCTTCTGGACAAAGGTCTTCTAAGGAAAAAGGGAGTAGGGGTGAAGATACTCGGTGAGGGAGAGATAAAGAAAAAACTTACGGTCAAGGTCGCATGCTTCAGCAAGTCCGCCAGGGAGAAGATAGAGGCCGCCGGCGGCAAGGCGGAGGTAGTGTAGTTGGCCGCATTCCCGAGTATATCCAAGATACCGGAGCTTAACCGCAGGATAATGCTGACCCTTATCCTGTTGGCGATATACAGGATAGGGGTGTTTATTCCGACTCCGGGGGTGGACGCGGAGGCGCTGGCGGGGTTCTTCAAGGCCGCCAGGGGCACGATACTGGACTTCGCCACGATGTTCACCGGTGGGGCGCTCGAGAGGTTTTCAGTCTTCGCTCTCGGCATCATGCCCTACATAAGCGCCTCCATTATACTGCAGCTCATGACCGTGGTCTCTCCCACGATCGAGAAGCTCAAGAAGGAAGGCGAGCAGGGAAGGAAGAAGATAACCGAGTATACGAGGTACCTGACGGTGGTCCTGGCCGCCGTGCAGGGACTCATGATAAGCGTCGGCCTTGAGAGGATGGAGGGGCCGGCCGGCGAGCCCATAGTCCTCACCCCGGGGTGGTCCTTCAGGATAATGACCATGATAACGCTCACCGCGGGCACGGCCTTTATAATGTGGCTCGGGGAGCAGATAACCGAAAGGGGGATAGGCAACGGCATATCTCTTATAATCTGCGCCGGCATAGTGGCGATGATGCCGTCGGCCATCGGGAACACTATAACCCAGGTGCGTTCCGGGGAGATGGCCGCGCTCGTGGTGCTGCTCCTCCTTTTCCTCATGATAGGGGTGATAGGCTTCATCGTGTTCATGGAGACGGCGCAGAGGAGGATACCCATACAGTATCCGAGGAGGGTCGTCGGCAGGAAGATGACGGCCGGCGGGACGCAGCACCTGCCGCTGAAGGTGAACTCCGCGGGGGTCATACCCCCGATATTCGCCTCCTCGATCATCATATTCCCGGCGACCGTGGCGCAGTTTATAGACGTCCCGGGCATGCAGTTCCTGGCCGACAGTCTGTCCCCGGGCGGCATTCTATACAACGCCATCTTTGTGGCCTTGATAATATTCTTTGCCTACTTTTATACCGCCATACAGTTCGACCCGAAGGACGTGGCGGAGAACTTGAAGAAGAACGGCGGCTTCGTGCCGGGGATAAGGCCCGGCCCGAATACGGCCGACTACATAGACAGAATACTAACGAGGCTGACGCTCTGGGGGGGGCTCTACCTCTCGGCGGTCTGCGTTCTGCCGTCCATACTCCAATGGAGGTTCAACGTCCCGTTCTACTTCGGCGGGACCGCGCTCCTCATTGTGGTGGGCGTTGCCTTGGATACGGCACAGCACGTCGAGAGCCACATGATGGCGAGGTCCTACGACAGGTTCCTTAAGAAGGGGAAATAAGGAGGATGCCGTGAATATGGTACTGTTGGGCGCACCGGGTGCCGGCAAGGGCACCCAGGCGAAGCTCTTGTCAGAGAGGTTCAACGTCCCCCAGATATCGACAGGCGACATCCTCCGGGCCAACGTAAGCGAAGAGACGGCGCTCGGCAAGAAGGCCAGGGAATATATGGACAGGGGGGCGCTCGTCCCCGACGAGATCGTCGTCGGCATGGTGGCATGGCGCATAGAAAAGCCGGACTGCGCCGCGGGGTTCATACTCGACGGCTTCCCCAGGAACATCGCCCAGGCCGAGGCCACCGAGGAGATGCTCGCGAAGACCGGCAGGACGATAGGCCTCGTTATCGGCATAGAGGTGGACAGGGAGGAGTTGGTGAAGCGGCTCGGCGGCCGGAGGGTTTGCAGGGAGTGCGCCGCCGCTTACCATACCACCTTCAACCCGCCCGCTAAAGAGGGCATATGCGACGCCTGCGGCGAGGAGCTCTACCAGAGGGACGACGACACGGAAAAGACTATCAGCGAAAGGCTCGACGTGTACGGGAAGGAGACGTTCCCGCTCGCCGGCTACTATAAGAAGAAGGGGACCTTCAGGGCCGTTGACGGCAGGGGCGAGGTTGACCGGATAACAGACAGTATAGTGAGCGCCATTGAGAGAGGAAGCGATAATACTTAAGTCCAGCGATGAGATAGAGACGCTAAGAAAGGTCAACCTGATAGTGGCAGAGGTCCTTCAGAGGTTGAAAGAGTCGGTCAGGGCCGGCGCGACCACGATGGACCTCGAGAGGATATGCGAAGAGGAACTCGCCAGGAGGAAGGCCAGGCCGGCCTTCAAGGGTTACAGGGATTACCCGTTCTGCCTTTGTACCTCGGTTAACGAGGAGGTCGTGCACGGGATGCCGTCGAAGAGGATCCTGGAAGAAGGCGACATACTCAGTATAGACTGCGGCGTATATCATGACGGGTTTTACGGGGACGCGGCGGTTACCATGGCTATCGGCGAGGTTTCGGAAGAGGCCGAGAGGCTCATGGCGGTCACCGAGGGGGCGCTTGAGAGGGGTATAGACCGCGCGCGGGTGGGGGGCCGGCTTTTCGACATATCGGCCTCCATACAGAGCCATGCCGAGGACGAGGGCTTTTCGGTCGTTACGGCCTTTGTGGGGCACGGCATCGGAAGGGAACTGCACGAGCCCCCGCAGGTCCCGAACTTCGGCAAAGCCGGCAGGGGTGTGAGGCTTAAGGAGGGTATGGTCCTCGCCCTCGAGCCCATGATAAACGCGGGTACCGCCGATATTGATATTCTCGACGACGGCTGGACCGCGGTGACGGCGGACGGAAGACTCTCGGCGCACTTCGAGCACTCCGTGGCCATAACCGGAAACGGGCCTTACGTGTTGAGCAGGCTTTAAGGAACGGGGATGCCCAAAGAAGATGCCATAGAGGTCGAGGGTACGGTCGTCGAGACGCTGCCGAACGCCATGTTCCGCGTGGAGCTCGAGAACGGCCACAAGGTGCTGGCCCACGTTTCGGGAAAGATGAGGATGTACTTCATAAAGATACTCCCTGGCGACAAGGTGACGGTGGAGCTCTCGCCGTACGACTTGACCCGTGGGAGGATAACCTACAGGGCAAAGTAGACGGGGAGCGGCGGACCCGGAGAGGCGGACATGAAAGTAAGAAGTTCGGTAAAGAAGATGTGCACCAAGTGCAAGATAGTAAAGCGCAAGGGCGTTGTAAGGGTGGTCTGCGTAAACCCCAAGCATAAGCAGAGGCAGGGGTAGGGCTCGCCGTAAAAGCAAGGAGGTTTTAAGGTGGCAAGGATTGCCGGAGTCGACCTGGACAAGAACAAGAGGACCGACATCGCACTGACCAAGATCTACGGCATAGGCAGGGTGTCCAGCAGGAAGATACTCGCCGAGGCCGGTGTGGACCCCGCCGTAAGGACCAAGGACCTTACCGAGGCCCAGGTAACGGACATAAGGAAGGCCATAGATGCGAGCCATACCGTGGAAGGTGACTTGAGGCGTGAGGTCTCCATGCACATAAAGAGGCTCGTCGATATCGGCGCCTACAGGGGAATAAGGCACAGGAAGAACCTTCCGGTGCGGGGTCAAAGGACCAGCACCAACGCGAGGACCAGGAAGGGCCCGCGCAAGGGCGCCGTTTCGATAAAGAAGGCGGACTAAGACGGAGGAAGAGAGATGGCTAAGGGCAAGAAAGAGAAGAAGAACATATCCAGGGGCGTGGCGCACATAAAGGCCACCTTCAACAACACTATAGTGACCATTGCCGACCCGGCGGGTAACGTGATCGCGTGGTCCAGCTCGGGCAGTTCCGGCTTCAAGGGTTCGAGGAAGGGTACGCCGTTCGCGGCGCAGAAGGCCGCCGAGGGCGCGGCAAAGAAGGCGATGGAATGCGGTATGAGGACGGTGGACGTTTATATAAACGGCCCCGGGGCGGGCAGAGAGGCGGCCCTCAGGGCGCTCCAGTCCGCGGGCTTCAGCATAAGCCTTATAAGGGACGTAACGCCTATACCGCACAACGGGTGCAGGCCGCCAAAGAGAAGAAGGGTCTAAAAAGGCAAGGGAGGAAGACGTGGCAAGGTATAAGGAATCAGTATGTAAGCTCTGCAGGCGCGAGGGAATGAAGCTCTTTTTCAAGGGCGACAGGTGCTACACGGACAGGTGTTCCTTTGAGAGGAGGAGCTACCCCCCGGGCCAGCACGGCCAGGGCAGGAGCAAGACCAGCGAGTACGCGCTGCAGCTGAGAGAGAAGCAGAAGGTAAAGCGCGTCTACGGGCTCATGGAAGGGCAGTTCAGGAACACCTTCCGCAGGGCCGAGAGGATCAGGGGCGTGACGGGAGAGAACCTCATGAGTCTTCTTGAGAGGAGGCTCGACAACGTGGTCTACCGGCTCGGTTTCACCAGTTCGAGGAGCGAGGCGCGGATGCTCGTCACCCAGGGCCACTTCCGGGTGAACGGCAAGAAGGTCAACATCCCGTCCTACTGTATAAGGGCAAACGATATCGTGGCCCTTGCGGAGAAGAGCAGGAAGGTGGCCAGGTTCGCGGAGAGCATCGGGGCCGTCGAGAGGAGAGGCGTTCCGGAATGGCTCTCGCTCGAGAAGGACGACTTCAAGGGCACCGTGATGAGGCTCCCTAAAAGAGAGGACACCACCCTGCCGATACAGGAACATCTTATAGTGGAGCTTTACTCGAAGTAGGTCATTTATTATAAGGAACGGCAATCTTAAAACGGGGGTATTATGCAGAAAAACTGGCGTGAACTGGTTAAGCCTAAAAAACTAGAGGTCGACAGGGACACACTTACCGACACCTACGGCAAGTTCGTAGCCGAGCCCATGGAGAGGGGTTTCGGGCTTACCGTGGGGAACTCTCTGAGGAGGATACTCCTGTCCTCGCTGCGCGGCGCGGCTATAACCAGTGTCAGGTTCGACGGCGTGCTGCATGAGTTCTCCTCCATCTCCGGGGTGAAGGAGGACGTCTCCGACATGATACTTAACCTGAAGCAGGTCAGGCTCAGCATGGACGGCGAGGGCCCCAGGACCTTGAAGCTCAAGATAAAGGGGCCGGCCGAGGTCAAGGCCTCCGACCTGGAGACCGACGATTCCGTCGGTGTGCTTAACCCGGACCTCCACATAGTCTCGATCGCCAAGGACGGGAAGATCGATTGCGAGATGGAGGCCGGCACGGGTCAGGGCTACGTCCCGGCCGAGAGGAACAAGGCCCCGGAACAGCCGATCGGCACCATACCCATAGACTCGATATTCCAGCCGGTCTCGAAGGTGAACTTCGACGTCACACACGCGAGGGTCGGCCAGAGGACCGATTACGATAAGCTTACCATGGAGGTGTGGACCACCGGGGCGGTGGACCCGCAGAACGCCGTGGCCATAGCCGCCAAGATATTGAAGGACCAGTTGAGCGTATTTATCACCTTCGAAGAGGGGCATGAAGAGGTCGAGGAGGGGTCCGAAGTCAGGCCCGCCTTCAACGAGAACCTCTTTAAGACGGTCGACGAGCTTGAGCTCTCGGTCAGGTCCGCGAACTGCCTTAAGAACGCCAACATCAAGTACATCGGCGAGATGGTGCGTAAGACCGACCAGGAGATGCTCAAGACCAAGAACTTCGGCAGGAAGTCCTTCAACGAGATAAAGGAGATACTCCACGGCATGGGGCTGGATTTCGGTATGAATCTCGAGGGTTTCCCTCCGAGGGAAGATCTCGATAAGGTGCACCTTGAGCGCAAGGAGCCGGCGTAAAGGTACGGGGGAGATATGAGACACAACAGGGACGATAAGAGGTTTTCGAGGCCCTCGGGGCACTTAAGGTGTATGATGGCCAACCTCACCAACGACCTTATTACCAAGGGACGGATACGTACCACCCTGCCGAAGGCGAAGGAGCTCAGGCGTTACGCCGAGAAGATGATAACCCTCGGCAAGCGCGGTACGCTCTCGGCCCGGCGCCGCGCCATGGCCTTCATGGGCAGCAAGAGAGCGGTGACGAGCCTCTTTGCCGAGGTCGCACCGATGTACATGGAGCGCAGCGGCGGCTACACCAGGGTGCTGAAGATCGGGGTCAGGCCGGGCGACTGCGCACCCATGTCCATAATAGAGCTCGTGGAGGGGAAGGCACCGGCCGAGGGGGCATCGGACAAGCCGGCCAAAAAGAAGCCCGCGGCCAAGAAAGCGGCACCCAGGAAAGCGGCCGCCAAAAAGCCTGTAGCTCCGAAGAAGGCCGCGGCAGCCAGGAAGGCGGCCACGAAGAAGCCTGTAGCGGCCAAGAAGGCGGCCCCGAAAAAGCCCGCGGCCAAAAAGACCGCAACCAGAAAGAAGGGGTAGGGTTGACAAACACCGCTTGATGCGTTTACATGATAAGATGATTTACGGCACGGCAAAAATATCCGAAGAGTTTCTGACGGCGGCGGGCCTCACCGGTTGGTGGCGGCTGGATGGTATCAGTATGCCCGCAGCCTTGCCGTAGTCGGAGTTTCATAGCAACCTCAAGGCCGTGGGTACAAACCCACGGCCTTTTTATTTGGAGAAGAAGGCAAAACGGCTTTTAGCCGCGTCACGCTGGCCAGTGCCGTTTGACTCGCGCGACGGCTGTGTGATAACCTTTTATGATTACGGATATGACTATGAAAAAAGCCATATATTTCCCTCCCTTAGAGGAGTTCAAGAAGATGGCCCGGGACCATAACGTCGTCTCGGTCTCGCGGGACATCCTCGCCGACACCGAGACCCCCGTCT
>JAZGJJ010000039.1 GCA_036482575.1 Thermodesulfobacteriota bacterium | reverse complement strand
TCGCCGTGCCCAGCATACCCGTCACGTAAGCGTCCGAGGGGGGGCCGAAGGGGGTCTCCACCTCGACCTCCTCTACGCCGGTGAGCCCCTCCATATCGTAGAGGCCGCTCCCTCCTATGACGCCTATTACCTTTTCCATCGCTTCTCCCGACATCTAAAAATCTTTTAAATATAAAGTGCTATAACGGTGTTTTTTATCATTAACCGCAGTGCACGGTCAAGCGATTTTACCGCCTGAGGCGGCACAACTTCCGAAGCGGTCCTTAAAAACCTTATCGGCCGTCAAGCTCCTTCAGCTTCCCGCGCGCCTCCTCGTCACCGGGGTTAGCCCGCAAGAAGAGCTCGAACTCCCTCCTCGCCTCCTCCCTGAGCCCCTTCTCCCCGTAGGCGAGCCCGAGGTTATAGTGGGCCTCCACGAGGCCGGACTTGAGCCCGAGGGCCTCCCGGTACTCGGCTATGGCCTCGTCCATCCGGCCCAGACTGTGGTAGGCTATGGCGAGGTTATTGTGGGCCTCCGCATCATCAGGTCTTATTCTCAAGGCCAGCCCGAACTCCTCCACGGCTTCGCGTATGAGCCCCTTTTCCCCGTAGGCTAGCCCGAGGTTATTATGGGCCTCGGCGTAAGCCGGGTTGACCCGTATCGCCTCTCTGTAATGCACGACGGCCCCCTCCGTCTCCCCCCTTTCGACCAGCGCGACGCCGAGGTTATAGTGCGCGCCGGCGTTACCTTCCGTTACGGCGAGTGCGTGCGTGAAGAGCGTAACGCTCGTCCGCCAGTGGCGCAGCTGAAAGGAGGTAGCTACGGCCAGCAGGGCGAGCACCACGGCCGCCGACGCGCCGAGCAGCCGGGTCCGGCCCGGCACCCGGCCCAAAAACTCCGGGACCGCCCAGGCCGATACTATGGCAAGCCCCACGAGCGGCACGTACATATACCGGTCCGCCATGGCCTGGCCCCCTACCTGCACGAGCCCTATTACCGGGACGAGGGTCCCAACAACCCAGAACCCGCCCACCGGGAAGTACGGATACCTCCGCCTTGCCAGGACCGCCGTGGCGGTTATAGCAACGAGTAGCAGCGCCGCACCCGCGCCGTGCGGGACGTACACGGCATCTCCGGGGTGGGGGTAGAGGACCGCCAGATCATGCGGGCATATCGCCTTCCACATGTAAGACACGTACGAGATAAGGGCGTTTGAAACGCGCACCCATAGAGGGTACTGCTCGAAGGACCTTACCGCCCCCCCTCCCTGCTGCGTGACGTAGGTAACGACGGAGAAGACGACCGAGAGGGCCAGCAGCGGTATCTTTTCGATTATAAGGCTCCGCGCCCCTCGGGCGAAACGGCCGAGGGGCCACCAGTCGAGCAGGAGAAACACCAGCGGCAGGGTCACGAGCATGGGCTTACTCATAAGCCCGAGCACCAGGAAGAGGGCGACTAAAAGGTATCTCTTAACCCCCGGCTTTTCGGTATAGCCGAGATAGGCCCACATGGCGAGCATCCAGAAGAGCGTGCTCAGGACGTCCTTCCGCTCGCTTACCCAGGCCACGCTCTCCACATGCAGCGGGTGCACGGCAAAGACCGCCGCGACGAACCCGCTCCGCCAGGGGGAGCCCGTCATACCGGCCAGAACAATAAACAGAAGCAACGTATTGGCCGCGTGCAACAGGACGTTCGTCAGGTGATAGCCCGAGGGGTCCAGGCCATAGAGCTCGTAGTCCAGCAGGAAAGACAGCCATGTGAGCGGGAACCAGTTTGCCCCGTGCGTGGTGGTAAAGGCCCACTCGATACCCTCCGGCGTCAGGCCTTCGTGCATCCGGGGGTTCCCGGTTATGTACACGTTGTCGTCGAAGTTCAGGAACTCGAAGGTGCGCGCCTGCCAGAAGAGCCCAATGGTCACCGCGGCAAGCAGAACGCATATGATGAATTCCGTTCTACGACCGGCTATGTAGCTGTGTCCGTCCATAAAGGTAGCTCAGTTGCCGCCCCCCCCGCCCCCCCTCTCCCCCCTTCTCCCACGGAGCTGGCCGCAGGCGGCCTCTATGTCCGCCCCCCTGCTCGTCCTTACGACCGCCGTGTAGCGAGCACGAACGAGTATCCCCTGAAACTCCTTAACGCTCTTATCGTCGGGACGCTCGTACTCAGAGCCGGGAAACGGGTTGAAGGGGATCAGGTTTATCTTGCACGGTATGCCGTGAAGCAGGTTCACGAGCCTCCGGGCGTCGGCGGGCGCGTCGTTCACGCCCTTTATGAGCACGTACTCCATGGTGATATGCCCTCTCCGCTTAAGCGGGTACTCCCGCAGCGCGGCCATGAGGAGTTTCAGGGGGTACTTCTTGTTTATCGGCATGAGCCGGTCCCTCACCTCGTCGGTCGTGGCGTTCAGCGAGACGGCGAGGTTTACCGGCATATCCCCTCCGAGCTTTTCAATTCCGGGCACCACTCCGGCCGTCGAGAGCGTAACCTTCCCCGGAGAGTAACCGAGCCCCTTCGGGTCCGTCAGGACACCCAGGAACTTTAAGACCTCGTCGTAGTTAAGGAGCGGCTCACCCATGCCCATGAGAACCACGTTGGTTATCCTCTCCCCGCCGTCCCCTACAATGATACTGCGGGCCGCTTCCACCTGTCCGACCATCTCCGAGAGCGTCAGGTCCCGGCCCGGCCCGGCGGTGCCCGTCATGCAGAAAACGCAGCCGAGCGCGCAGCCCGTCTGGGTGGAGACGCAGAGCGTAAGCCTTCTGCCCTCCTCCCCTTCGGGGATGATGACGCTCTCTATCCTCTCCCCCCCCTCCCCCCCCTCGCCGTCTTCGAGCCCGAGGAGCAGCTTCATGGTGCCGTCCGAAGAGGTCCGGATCTCGATTAGCTCGAGCGCCCTTATGCAAAACCTCTCTTTTAGCGCCTCGCGGAACTCGCCGGGAAGGTCGGTCATGTCGTCGACGCTCTGAGCCCCTTTTGCAAAGAGCCACCCGTAGAGTTGCGCGACTCTATACGGTTTCTCACCGAGAGCCTTGACCACCCCCGCGAGCTCGTCGTGTGTGAAGTTTTTCAGGTTCTTCATAGTTATAAAATGGAAAGGGACGGACCGGGGAAAGCCAGGGAGGAACGGCGACGACCTTCTACGGCTACTCGGTCTTCGATATAAGCCAGTAGACCCCGCCGAGCACCGCGACCGCGGCTATAAGGGAGAAGAGCTCCGTCTCCGCCACCTGGCTCGACGATATGGTGGAGATAAGTATCTTCCTTATTACCGCCACCAGGGCCACGCTCACGAAGACCTTGATGGCGAACTTCTCTCCCTTCAGGTGCCTTATCTCGGTATCCACGAGCTCTATCACCACCCACAGCAGAAGGAGGCTTCCGAGCGTAGCGAGGAGGCCCTTCTCTATGTCCCCGCCGAATATGTGCGTCAGGTCGTAGGCGAAGAGCACCATTGCCATAAGCCCGAGCGCCACGAGCCCGAGGAGCAGCACGAGATTCAGGCCGTAGGAGAAGCGGTTCGCGGCCTGGATCAGGAAGGACTCGACCCTCTGCGAGAGGAAGAGGGCCCTCTCCTCTTCTATGTAGGAGCTCGTGAGGACGTCGAGGTTCATGTCGAGGATCTTCTCGACCGAGCGCGTGATGTAGGGGAGCTCGTCCGGGTCCTTCACGTGGTGTTTGAGGCACCCCACGGCGAACTGCTTTACGAAGTGCATGGCCGCGTTCACGTAATGGGCGCTCAGTTTTATCTTTACGTGCGCCAGCCCCACCTGCTCGAGGTGCCTGAAGTAGGAGTAGCCGTACTCGCCCGCAAAGAGCGCCACGAACCAGTCCTTCATGGCGGCCTGGTGCCTGGTTATGACCTCCCGGTCCTTCAGGAACCTCGGGGTCTCGTCGAAGTTGTTTATGTGGTCGTAGAACTCCTTGGCGAACTCCTCCTTGCACTCCTCCATCGCGGGCAGGAGGAACTTCAGATTTTTGACGTCGTTGGCCGTGAAGTCGTAATGCGTCTTTAGCTTTTCTATTGTCTCCATGCGCCTTTAGCTTGCTTAGAACCTCTCCAGTGCGTTGAAGAAGTAGCCCGTCTCGAAGGCGGCCGTCTCGGGCGCGTCCGAGCCGTGTACTATATTGAACTCTATGGAGTCGGCGAACTCCTTGCGTATGGTGCCTTCGGCGGCATCGGCCGGGTTGGTGGCGCCCATGATGTCGCGTACTTTTTTTATCGCCCCCTCGCCTTCGAGGACCATGAGCACGACCGGGCCGGAAGTCATGAACTCGGTGAGGCTCTTGAAGAACGGCCTTTCCGCGTGTACCGCGTAAAAGCCCTCTGCCTGGGCTTGAGTGAGGCTCGCCATCTTAACGGCCGAGAGCCTGAGCCCGGCCTTCTCGAACCTGCCTATTACCTCTCCGACGACGTTCTTCCTGACCCCGTCGGGCTTTACTATGGATAATGTTCTTTCCTTTTCCACTCTTTACACTGCCTCCTTGAATTTAGATAGTTGTGCGCCGAACGGTCGCAGGCCGCCCTGGACCCTCTCCGGTTTCAGCTTCTGGCCGACGAACCGCCGGCCGGGGGGTTAGACCCCTCACGTGCCGCCGAAGCCGACGATTACCTTACCGGCCTCGACTATAATGGGCACGTCCCTCTTGCCGCCGCTCGCCTCGAGCATCTTCTCCATTGCCGAGGCGTCGGCCTGGACGTTAACGTACTCGACATCGCAACCTCTTTTGGCGTAATCCTCACGGGCCGCCGTTGTGTATGGTCACGTGTCCTTGCCGTAGATAACTACTTTCTCCTCCGGCATGGCTTCCTCCTCCCTTAAAATTGCTCTTTTTCCCGATCTCTTCGTTGGGGCTAAAAGGTCGAAAACTGAACAGATATTACCACTTAAAGGGGCGGGACTCAACCGGTTTTTGTGGTCCGGGGAAAATCGGCTTGCCTTTTCACTCCCTCCACAATTTCCTTGACATTCTTTCAGTTTACCAGTATTATAATAACATCGATGTAATTATAATACCAATAGAGGGGAGGGTTCTTATGGCCTTTAATGCAAAAACGACTTGCAAGCTCACAGGGCTTACCTACAGACAGCTTGACCACTGGGACAGGAGTCATTTTATCAAGCCCTCGATAAAGGAGGCGGCCGGGTATGGATCTGTGAGGCTTTATTCCTTTAAAGACCTTGTACAGCTTAAGGTAGCGAAGACTTTTAAAGACAAGGGGATAAGCCTCCAAAAGATACGAACGGCGGTTAGCTATTTGAAGAAGAACTTCCCGGATATTAAAAAACCCCTTGCGGAGATGCGCCTTGTAACAGACGGGGGTACCGTTTTCGCGATTGTGGACAAACAGAGGGCCGTGCTTGACACCCTTTCCAGGGGACAATTTGTGATGAGTATAGCTATAGGAAAAATTATCGAAGAGCTTAATGGAGAGGTTGCGAAATTAAGCGAGGATAGAAAATATACGGTAACGGTCAAAGGCAAGGCTTATTCTGTCAAGCTGCATCCAGACCTTGAAGATGGGGGCTTTTGGGTAGAGTGCCCGGCCCTTCCGGGTTGCGCTTCTCAGGGCGATACCGTGGAGGAAGCTCTTGAGATGATAAAGGATGCCATAAAAGGGTGCCTTGAGATTGCGACGGAAGTCAAAGAGAGGAAAAGGAAGAAAGCTTCTGCGTAATGAAGGGACTGCACAACCTTAAGCCTGAAAAGGTCGTAAAAGCCTTTGAACGTGCCGGGTGGGTTGTAGCAAGACAGACCGGGAGCCATGTAATAATGACAAGGCCGGGGAATGCGAATATCCTTTCGATCCCCGTGCATAAAGGAAAGTCCATAAAAAAAGGACTGCTCTTGAACCAGATAAAAAGGGCGGGATTGACGGAAGAGGCGTTTCTGAAACTTTACAAATGAAACTCCGCCGACAGGAGTCTGGTTTTTTGACGGCTGTATAAAAAAACGGTCGCTGTCCCTGGTTTATTCGTCCCTGGTTTATTCCGTCCCTGGTTTATTCCGAAGGGGAGGTAGGATTGTCGGGGGGTATTTTCTCACGTATTAATATAGCAAGCCACGAACCCATATGAACGGAGAATCGCGACATGAGCAAACCTAACAAACATATTGAAGAATATTTAAAGTGGTACATAAGCAAAAAATGCGAAACCCCGCACTTTGCCGTTCTTATAAACGGCGACTGGGGCTCCGGCAAAACATGGTTTATCGAAAAATTTATGAAGGCTGCAGATAACGATAGTCCGCTGGCAAAGGACGAACCGAACGAAAGTAGATTTATCTATATAAGCCTTAACGGACTGGGCACGACTGATGATATTGACGAGCAATTTTTTAAGCAACTCCACCCAGATCTCAATTCCAAGGGCGCTGAGATAGTCGGAAAGATTATTAGAGTAGGGCTCCGGCTCGGCTTAAGCCTTAAAGACTCGGATCTAAAGATTTCCGATTACATAAATTACCAGAAAAAACTCCGTGATAAAATTCTCGTTTTTGACGATCTTGAGCGGTGCAACATCGAGACAGGGAAAGTGCTTGGCTATATCAACAGCTTCGTTGAACATGACTCGCAAAAAGTTATCATAGTTGCAAACGATGACGAGATTGAAAGTGACCTGAAGGAGAATGCAAATAAACAAATCCCCAGATATCATCGAATCAAGGAGAAGGTAATAGGCAAGACCTTCAAAATAGAGAGCGATATACAGACCGTTATCGATTCGCTGATAAAAGAGAACGCCAAGAAGAGCAAAAAAAAGCTTTCAGAAAACAAAGAACTCCTCATAGAGATATTCGAAACGGTTAAGAATAAAGCAGGAAAAAACCCAGCAAACTACCGCGCCTTTTCCCATGCAATCAGGGACTTCGACTACCTATGGGAAAAGCTTGACAAGAAGTATCGCGAGCACAAGAAACTGATGGAGGAGTTCCTCAGCATATTTGTGCGTTTAGGATACGAATTGCAGTTAGGATTGATAAAAGAAAAGGACATTCGTAACATTAATGCCGCACAAGAGGCAAAAGTTGTAGATTCGGTTGTTGACCATTTAAATCGCGGCAAAGACGAAGAGGAACCGAAAGAGAACAAATACGAGGCGATTGGAGACTTCCTCGAACACCACAACATTAGGACTTTTAACATACTCTTACCCGATAAATTATGGGCCAACATTCTCTGCGAAACCAATATAGTGCCGGATGAAATCTACGAGAGCTTCGATAACAGCAAACACCTTGAAGACGAGAATAGACCCGACTGGGTTAGGTTATGGCACCTTGGAGACCTTGAAGACGAAGAGGATGAGAAACTAACCGGCTCGGTCTTTGAGAAGTTGACCCAACATCAATACACAGAACCCGGCGAAATATTTCACACCTATGGCATTTTACTGCGAAAAGAAAGATACGGGTTCAAGTTGCCGGAAGAAATTGATACGCCTAAAAAAATTGAAAAACATGCCACCGAATATATTGACCATCTTTACAAAAAAAACCGTTTACCTAAGCAGGGAAAAACAGCTAAAAAGCACCTGGCAGGATCATACGGTGGTCTTGTCTATGCTTATAACGAATCGCCATATTTAGAAAACATCAAAGCATATTTTCTAAGAAAAAGCCGGGAAAAAATGTGTGCCCTGGAAAAAGAAAGTGTCGCCAAACTTCTGAACTATATGGTTACCGATCCACGCGAGTTCTATGGACTAATCGCTTCCTATGACCACAACATTTCCAGTACCGACCCCTGCTACTGGAATGTTCCGATTTTTCATAACATTAAGCCCGAAGAGTTTTTTGACGCCTACAAAAAAACGCCTAACGCCAACAAGCGTTTGGTCAGCGATGCTTTTAAAGAACGCTACAAACTTATACGGCGCCTAACATTTAAAGCAGATTGTCGCGAGTTTTCAAATGAACTATATTTCATGCGGGAGCTATTAGAGCTAATTAAAGGTGCATTAGCTGAGGCCAAAGATTTTACGCAGTCAACCTGGCACTTGCATGACTTTAAAAATAATGGGTTAGAATTTGCAATCAAGATGCTCGAAGAATTTATCGCGCCAGAGAAGCCAGAAACAGACGGCGAAGCATAGCAACAAGGGCAGACCCCACACCGAAGCGAATACGAAAACCGCTCACCCTTCGACAGGCTCAGGGTGAGCGGTTTTTTTTAAATCGCCGCGCGTCACGCGCCCAAACCGGCAAGTTGCCCGTCAGACGAGGCAGCCGCGCATTTTGGCCCGCAGGCCCTTCGACAGGCTCAGGGTGAACGGGGAGGAGTAAGGACGGAGTTATTGCTGTCCGTCACGGACCGAAGCATGGCGGGCAAATCGGCGGTTTGGCTAAACGCGCTCGTTTGGGTCGAATAACTTCTTATGCTCGTCGAGCGCGAAGCGGTCGGTCATGCCGGCGGTGTAGTCGCAGATGAGCCGCTCCTTGCCGACTCGCTCCACTTCCGAGCGGAAGTGCGGGGGCAGGAGGTCGGGCTTTTTCGCGTACACGCCGAAGAGATCTCTCAGTATCCTCTCGGCCTTGTCCGCCATCCGGAGGACCCGGTAGTGCTTGTAGAGTTTTTTACTCAGGAACCTCTTGAGCTCCAGGTTCTTCTCTTTCATCTCCAGGCTGAAGCGCGCGACGGGCTTGGCCCTGTCCCTTACTGCGTCGAGGGATCCGATCCCCTCTTCAACGACGGTCCGGCGGACCGTCTCGACCAGGTCCGTGGCCTGGCGGTTTATTATGCGGACCACCGTCTGGTACTTGTGTATCTTGGGGTCGGCTTCGGGGAATTCACCCCTTACCTCGTCGAAGGTATCCTGCCAGAGCGAGACCCCTTCGAGGTCCCCGGCAGAGAGCATGCCCGAGGAGAGTCCGTCGTCAATGTCGTGGTTGTTGTAGGCGATCTCGTCGGCCATGTCCACTATCTGGGCCTCGAGCGAGGGGGACTTTTCCTTCTCGTACTCCTCTGACATGCCGGGCCTGTCGTGCTCGGAGCTGTGCTTTGCTATACCCTCCCTGACCTCCCAGGTAAGGTTAAGACCCCGGAAGCGGGGGTAGCGCTTTTCGAGCTCCTCGACTATGCGGAGGCTGTGGGCGTTGTGCTCGAAGCCGCCGTGCCCGGCCATTAGCTTATTAAGGACCTTCTCTCCGGTGTGGCCGAAGGGGGGGTGGCCGAGGTCGTGGGCGAGGGCGATGGCCTCGGCGAGGTCCTCGTTAAGGCCGAGTGCGCGGGCGATGGTGCGGGAAATCTGGGCGACCTCTATGGTGTGGGTGAGCCGCGTCCTGTAGTGGTCTCCCTCGTGGTAGACGAAGACCTGGGTCTTGTACTCGAGCCTCCGGAAGGCGTTGCAGTGGATGATACGGTCCCTGTCGCGCTGGAATGCGGTACGGAATTCGTGCTCCGTCTCGGCGTGGCGCCTGCCGCGCGAGTTCTTGCTCTTTACGGCGTAGGCCGAAAGCCTCGCGGCCTCGAGCTCCGCGGCGTCGTATATTTCAGGCATTGACGAACCCCCCGATTGGCCTTAGAATATAGGTATGAGAAGTATTGTACCTATAATGGTTGCAACAACCGTTCTGGCCCTCTTCCTCGCCGGCTGCTCGGCCGTCTCCCCGGCCGTGCTGAGGGACGTGGACAAGAGCGTTACGGTCCCGCTGGTGCAGTCCAACCCCGACGAGTACATCGGCCGCAAGGTCTTATGGGGAGGCATAATCATCGCCTCCGAAAACCTCGATAAGACGACCCGCGTGGAGATACTCTCGAGCAGGCTTAACATGAGCCACAAACCGACCGGAAAAGGGTTCGGCGGGAGGTTCATGATCGAGGCCCCGGGCTTTCTCGACCCCTTCGTATACCGGCCGGACAGGGGGATAACGGTCGTGGGTTTCGTAAAGGGGGTCGTAACGAGAAAGATAGGCTCGATGGAGTACCCCTACCCGGTGGTCGAGCCCGTGGAGGTCACGCTCACGGACACGTATGAGGAGGAGTACCCCCCCTACCCCGCCTACCCGGACTACCCGCCCATGTGGTATCCCCCTTATGACCCGTTCTACCCGTATCCCTACTACCCCTATTGGCCGCGCCATCCCCGCTACCCCTACTGACAAGGGAGGGAGGTGGAAAATGGAAGAAAGCTAATCCGTGCCGCAGCCGTCCTTCACGCCCATAAGAAACTCGGTGTACTCGTCGTAGTACTCGTCCATGAGTTCACCGGTGTCTTTGCCCTCGGGGTCTATCCCCTTTTTTATCTTCACGAACTCAAGGAACGTCATTAATATATCCTCCCCCCTCTCCCCCCTTACTCGTACGGGATCGGGTCTTCCACCCCGGCCTCTTTAAAGCCCTTTAGCCTGAGGAGGCACGAGTCGCAGCGGCCGCAGGCGCGGCGCGAATCCTTATAGCACGACCAGGTGAGGTGGAAGGGCGCGCCGAGCTCCACTCCCTTCCTGACTATATCGCCCTTGCTCATGTGTATGAGCGGGGTTACCACTTCTATCTTCGTCTCGGGCCTGGTGCCCTGCTCTATCGCCCCTTCGAAGGCCTTGAAGAACCCCTCCCTGCAGTCCGGGTAGCCGGAACTGTCCTCTTCCACCGCCCCTATGTACACCCTCCCCGCGCCTATTGTCTCGGCCCAGGAGACCGCGACGCAGAGGAGGTGCGCGTTCCTGAACGGGACGTAGGTCATGGGTATGTCCCCTCTCCCGATATCGCCTTCGGGGACCTCTATATCATGGTCGATAAGTGCCGAGCCGCCGATATCCTTGAAGTGGTCGAGCCTTACGACGAGCCTTTTTTGCGCGCCGTAGTGGCCGGCTATGGAGTTAAAGGAGTCGAACTCGCGGGCCTCGGTCTTCTGGCCGTAGTTGGCGTGGAGGAGCGCTACCTCCCCTTCCCGGGCGGCAATGGCCGCGGTGACGGCGCTGTCGACCCCGCCGCTTACGAGCACCACCGAAATCTTTTCCCTTTTCCCCTTACCTTCCATAAGTTATTATTAAACCACAGGGCCGGTTAGGGCTCAACCGAAATCTTACCGGCCGGACGGATCCCGGGTCCGGCCTCCTTAACTCCCGAGACAAGTACCGTGTCCCCTGATAAGGCGGCAAGCAATCCCAGTATACCTTCCTCACTCCTCGATGTGGGTGCCGGCATATCAAACTCAAAATTCACCTCAGTTGTCTTGCCCGATTCTATTAAAATATCCATTTCCCTGACCCAACCGCCACCCCCAGGCCAAAAAGCGGCCGCTTGGTAGCTGCCCGGCGGCAAACCTAATATGGAATAGTTCCCGGCTTCATCTGTGTATGCATAGCCGGCGCGTTTTTCAGAAGCATCCCATAACACTACTTCTGCGTTCTTTATTGGGCTGCCGTCAATCGACGACTTCACATGCCCACTGATTCCGGTAATATCGTCCCACTTGACCACAAAGTTAACATTCGGGGTGGTCTCGCCCTTCCTGATCGTAACCTCCCTGGTTAATTTGGCGTGGCCGCGAACGCGTACCGTTACAACAGCCTTGTCAGACTCGGGCAGGCCCAGCAATAAATATTTGCCGTTGCTGTCAGTTAATTCGGCATCGGCAGCATCAATATCGTCCGGTTGATCCGGAACTATCACAGACACGGTAATCCTATCCAATGGTGTAGTGCCGTCGGCATCATAAACCGTGCCGGAGACACCACCACCGACCTTAAAAACGTAATTGACGTTTACCAGGTTTTTTCCCATGGGCACGGTAACAAATATATTCGGCATCTCTTGTATATAAGGAATATCGTCTTTACCAAATCCCAGCAGATAATCTCCCGGCTTTAAATTCTCCAGCACATACAGGCCGTCTTCTTTTGTTATTGTGTCGTGCCTCTCTACCTCACTTCCCAGCCCTAACAGCACAACACTAACACCTTCCATTCCCTGTCCGGTGTCTTCGGCAATCACCCTGCCCGAAATGGAAGAGTATATCTCGGCGGAGACGTTAGAGCCCGCCATCAGAAAAAAAGCGATTAAAACCGAAAATGCTACCGCTCTTTTATTATTCCCTCTTCCCATGAACCCCCTCAGAAGAGCCGCCTTATGACCCTTCCGGCGAGCTCGTCGGGCGGGGCGTCGGAGGTTATGGTAAGGTGCGGCAGGGCGACAGGCTCGAAGGACTCCTTCTGCCTGAGATAGATTTCCCACCGCGCGTCGGATACGGCCCCCCCGCCCCCCTTCCCCCCCTTCTCCCCCTCGGCGGCCCCGCGTTTCTCAAACCTCTCCCTCACTGCCTCCTCGTCGGCCGTGCACTCCACTACCCGGAAGAGCGCGCCCGCGTCCGAGGCCGCCCGCTTGGCCGCGTCGAGGAACTCGCCCCTCGAAAACGTGGCGTCGAGTATGACCGAGCGGCCCGAGGCGGCCATCGCCCCCGCCCTCTCCATAAGCTCCTCGTATGTCCTCTCGGTCGCTTCCCCGGAATAGATGCCCTCGCCGTATCGCTCGAAGCGATGCTCGTCCGGAGCGACGCCGTGGAGCTCCTTCCTTACCGCGTCCGAAGAGAGGACCGTTATGCCGGCGCGGTGCCCGAGCGAGCGAGCGAGCGCACTCTTGCCCGTGCCGGAAAGGCCGCATACGGCGAGCACGACGGGCCTGTAGCCGCCGGTGGCGTAAAGGTGCGCGAGGTGGAAGTGGAGCCTCGCCAGCTCGGCGGCGGCCCTCTTGTCCTCCTCGCTCTCCTCGGGCTCGGCGAGCTTAAAGCCTTCGACCTTGCCCCTCAGGAACGCCCGGTAGCACTTGTAGAAGTCCAGGAACTCCCTGCCCTCCTCGTCGCCGGTAAGCGAGAAGTAGGCGTCCTCGAAGGTCCGCGAGAGGTCGCCCCTGCCGTGGTAGTCCAGGTCCATCGCGAGGAACGCCATATCCGCCACCGTGTCGGAGTACCTGAACCGCTCGTTGAACTCTATGCAGTCGAAGATGGAGATGCCGTCGGCAACCGAGACGTGCTCGGAGTGTATGTCGCCGTGGCAGTCCCTTATAAAGCCGTCCTTCACGCGCTCGATAAAGAGGCCCTTATGCGAGCTTAAGAATCCCTTGGTGTAGGCCTTTATGTCGTCGAACTGTTTCTGGGTGATGGTGCGCCCTATGTAGTCCGAGACCTGGAAGAAGTTCTCCTCGGTGTTCCTCTCGATCGTCCCGGGCTCGCCGAAGTGGGCGATATGCTCAGAGGTCTCGGCGGTCCGGTGAAAGGAGGCTATGGCCCCGGCGGCCTTCTTCATGAGGGAGGCGTCGACCCGGTCGCGGACGAGCAGGGTGTCGAGCATACCGTCTTCGGGGAGCCTCTTCATCTTGACGGCGTACTCGACCGTCCTGCCCTCCCCCTCCTCCCCCCCCTCATGGTCCGTCTCCATGAAGATGCCGTCTTCGGTCTCTATCACCTCCACCACGCCGAGGTAGACGCCGGGGGCGAGTCTGCTATTGAGCCTCACCTCCTCCTCGCAGAAGTGGCGCCTTTTCTGGAGGGTCGTGAAGTCGAGGAAGCCGAAGTCCACGTGTTTCTTTACCTTGTAGACGAACTCCGGGGTGAAGAAGAGGTAAGAGATATGGGTCTGCTCGAAGCCGACCTTTTCGGGCCTTTCGGGGTAGGCCCCGGGGCGCGTGAGCGCCTCTATGACGCGCGGGAGTTCCATACTACTCCTCGCCCCCCTCCCCCCCGACGCCCCCGGCGCCGACGACGTAGAGGCCCGTTAGGTAGCGGTACTCCTCCTTATAGTCGAGCCCGTAGCCCACGACAAAGCCCCTGTCTATTTCCGCGCCCAGGTAGTCGGGGCTTACCTCATGTCCGTCCTCGACCCGCTTCATGAAAAGCGAGCAGAGTTTCAGCGAGGCCGGGGACTTTCCCTTGAGATGCTCCATCACCTTGCTCACGGTGCGTCCCCTGTCTACTATCTCTTCGACGAGCACGACGTGCCTGCCCTTGATACCGGTCTCCACGTCGTTTGTTATGCGGACCTCCGTGGAGGGGGTGTCGCGCCTGCCGTAGCTCCCGGCCCGGATGAACTCTATCTCCGAGGGTATCTTCATCGCGCGCATCAGGTCCGCGAGGAAGACAAAGGCGCCCTTCATGACCCCGACCATGACGGGGTTCTTGTCGGCGTAGTCGCGCCGGAGCTCGGCGGCGAGTCTCAGGACGAGGAGGTGAATCTCCTCGGGAGGCATTATGAGTTTCAGGTTTCCGGGCACGGGCCTTCTCCTTTACGCGGCCGAAGACCGGCGGCGCTTCATTAGCATATAACCGGGCACGAAGTGTGTCAAGCGGCAAAGGAGAGCTACGGCGGGGGGAAGGGGGGGGAAGGGAAGGAGGAGGGCCGTCCGCGCCGGGAAAACCACTTGACAGGATAAAGAACCTATGGTATATTCAGAATATACTGAACACAGAGAACTAACGGGACAGACCGACGGAGGAAGCCCGAATGGACAGAAAAGCCGACAAGAAGACCGCCGACCGGAAAACAGTCGACAGGTTCGTCGAATCCTGGGGCATGATGGGCTCCGTCTGGGGGACCAACACCTCCATGGCCAGGGTCCACGCCCTCCTTATCGTAACCGAAGAGCCCCTTAGCCTGGACGACATCGCAAAGCGCCTCAAGATGAGCCGCGGCAACGCGAGCATGTGCCTCCGGGAGCTCCGGAACTGGACCGTGGTGAGGCTCATGAAGGAGCCCGGCGACCGGCAGGACTACTACGTGACCGAGCCCGACATCTGGAAGGTCTTCGTCGCGATAGTAAAGGAGCGCAAGCGCCGCGAGTTCGACCCGGTGATGGAGACCGTGAGGGAGGCGCTGCCGCACATGAAGAAGGGCTCGAACGCCGGGGTGAACGCGAGGCTCAAACAGATGGAGGAGATACTCGCCACCCTGGACACGATTGGCGAGAGGTTCCTCGCCGACGAGGACAAGGCACGGTACGTGCTCTCGTTCCTCTCCGGCTTTTCGATGAATAAGGGGAAGGGGGGGAAGGGCTAAAAAAATTTCCCTGTAACGTTTGGAAAATACTGAAAGTTGTGAAGGCTATCCCCTTCACGGCGCTTAACGGAAAGGAGGCCCAAGGTGCAAAATAAGGTGCGGAATAAAGAACGGAGTAAAGAGCCGGCCAAAGAGCTTAACGTCGTAACCGGCGCGTTCGGCTTTACGGGCAAGTACATAACGAAGCTCCTCCTGGAGCACGGCATAAGGATGAGGACGCTGACCGGCCACCCCGACCGGCCCGACCCCTTCGACGGCCGGGTGGAAGTCCGCCCCTTCAACTTCGACGACCCCTCGGCCATGGTCGAGAGCCTCCGGGGGGCCTCGACCGTCTACAACACCTACTGGGTGCGCTTCAACCACGGGCGGACCACCTTCGGCCAGGCCGTGGCAAACGTGCAGAACCTCATCCGCGCGGCGGCAGAGGCCGAAGTAAAACGCTTCGTCCACGTAAGCATCACCAACCCGGACGAGGACTCGACCTCCGGGTACTTACGGGGGAAGGCCCTTATGGAGCGCACCTTGAAGGAGTCGGGGCTCTCGTATGCCATCGTGCGCCCGACGGTGCTCTTCGGAAGGGAAGACATACTCTTCAACAACATCGCCTGGCTCCTCCGGCGCTTCCCGGCCTTTGCTATCCCGGGCACGGGGGACTTCAGGCTGCAGCCGGTCTTTGGCGAAGACGTGGCACGGCTGGCGGTCGAGCTCGCCGGGAAAGAAGAAAACGTCGTAAGAGACGCCGTCGGGCCCGAGACCTACTCCTTCAAGGAGCTCGTATACCTCATCCGCAAGAGGGTCAAGAGCCGGGCGCTACTCTTCAGTTGCCCGCCCCGGCTGGCGCAGCTCCTGACGACGATGCTGAACCCGATCGTGGGGGACGTCATCCTGACGCGCGACGAGGTGGACAAGCTCGGGACCGATACGCTCGTCTCCTTCGGCCCCCCGACGTGCCCGACCAGGTTCAGCGCGTGGCTCGAGGAGAACGCGGACTGGTACGGCGTCCATTACGCCTCGGAGATAAAGAGGCACTTCAGCTAACCTGAGCAGGACTGAAAGGAGGCAGGAAAATGGATATCAACATACTCTTTCTAATCGGCATCGGGGTGGTGGCACTGACGTGCCTTTCGGTGGTCGTATATATGGGGCCGCACCTGAAAAAGATGCTGACGGAGCTCTGCGGCACGGAGGAGCGCGCCATGTTCTGGGTGGCGTTTTCCAACGTAACGTTCCTCCTGATACCGCTCCTCTTCGCCATGGGCTATGAGCCGAATGCGGGCGGGGGGGGAGTGCCGGTCTTCTCCGAAGTCGTCACGCAGCTCAAGTACGGACTTACGGGGCTGGCGGTGTCGGTGATCTTCCTGGGGGTAATAGTAAGCACGTCCATCTTCTCTCTGGTCGGCGGCCCGGAGGGGAGACGGAGTTGAGCGGACCGGGAGAGCGGCGGCCCGATGGGCCGCCGCTCAGGCATTGCCCCCCTTTAATTCCTTAACAAGAGAGGACGGCCATGGAAGATAACAAAAAATACAAGACCTTTATTGTTGTAGCCTTTCCATTCCTGAGAGCTTTTTTTATCGGGAATACTTTGTTTAAGATGTTTTCTGTGTGGTCTAATAGTAAGTTGTTTGACCTTTGGGACTTCTTTTATGACGGCAATATGGTTTTGTTGTTTGCCGTGGTTAATGCTTTACTTGCATGGGGCTTCTTTTACTTGGCCATCATGATGGTTTTTAAAAGGGACGAGTGGCTTGACCGTTTATACGAGTTCTCGAAGTCACTTAAAGTAACCGTTCCGTTCGGTGCCTGTCTGTTGGTGTATAGTTTTTTTGAGCAAGCCGGGTATGTTCGAATGTTACTTGGGTATGGCCTGTTCTATGGGTTCACTCTATTTTTTATTTTTCTTCCTCTTGTCTTGTTTGAAATCAAACAATTAGGGGTTTTGATAAGAAAAAATACCGCTTATGGCCATTTTAAATCGCAGTGCCTGTCCTTCGGTCTGTTTTTACTGTTACCCTTTATGGCGACCCATTTGGGAAAATACATGGTCTACTTTATCGTACAGTGACGCTACTCAGAAAAACCTGGGACAGCGGGGCTGTTGAAAAACCCCGAAATAGTGCGATATGTCATGCTGAATTCATTTCAGCATCTGATATAGTCGGTGTGTTACGAGACCCTGAAACAAGTTCAGGGTGACAATATGAAATTTTTTCAACAGCCCCGCAGCGCCCTGTTTTTACGGACCGGGGCATACAGAAGAAAACCCGAACTTTCGAAGGAGGTTAGAGTGATGAAAAAGATTCTGTCGGCTCTTTTCTTTCTGGCGCTTGCCTTACCGCAGGCGGCCTCGGCTAAGGTCTACAGCACCATATCGGGGTATGTGCTGGAGGACGAGACAGGCGTTCCAATCGCGGGGCTGACCGTCAGGGCCGTTAAAATGAATAGCGCGGAATCTTATGTTATAAGAAGTTCTACCGATGAAAAGGGGTTCTATGTCATCCGTGGCGCCACGGAAGGAGTTTATAGTGTATCTTTGATAGGCAGGGAGCTGGTTCAGGCCGACTACTATTCGGATAAAAAAACCGTCGAAGTTACGGTCACCGCCGGTAAAAACATCGTAAATAATAACTATACGGTTAAAAAAGCGGGTTTTGTCTCGGGCAGGGTTTTTAAGGGCGATGGTACGACACCTTATGTCGGTATAAAGGTTGATGCTAGCGCTGAAGGTGGTTATCAATTTTTTGCTATTACAGATGTGAATGGATTTTATAAAATCGGTGGCTTGCCGGATACGGAGAATGCCATAGTCAGTGCATTTGTTCCAGGAGCCGCCGTAACGGATGCAGGAGGGATAAAAATAGTCGGTGGCGATGAAACAAAAAATATTGATATAGTCGTTAAAAAGGATAGTTCCAACCTTTCCATTAAGGGCAGAGTTTTATCAGAAAGCACAAATCAAGGAATCGAAAATGTAAAGGTCATGGTGCTCGGCAGTAAATCATCGGGTTATTCAATAGCTATGGCACAGTCAGATGCAAAGGGCAATTTTGAAGCTTATGGACTTCCTTCAGGAATATATACTGTTAAAATAGTCCAATACGGCTATGACTTTTTTGTTAAGGAGGGAATAGAAGTAAAGGATGGAGATCCTCCCGTGGAGATAGAGATTGAATTAAAGCCCACGCAACGATGATACAAGCGGCAGAGACGGCCCGGCCTTTTCCGACTGGGCGATATTTGTTCCTTAGATAAGTTCCCTATACCTGAAGCAGTCTATCGTGTGGTCGTTTACCATGCCCGTGGCCTGCATGTGGGCGTACATGATAGTGGACCCGACGAACTTGAAGCCGCGTTTTTTGAGCTCCGCGCTGAAGGCGTCCGACTCCCTGGTCCTGGCGGGCAGGTCCCCGACCCTCCTCCGGCGGTTTACCTTCGGCCCGCCCCCGACGAAGCGCCAGCTGAACTCAGAGAACGAGCCGAACTCGTCCTGCACGCCGAGAAAGGCCCGGGCGTTGGTGACCGCGGCCCTGACCTTAAGGTTATTGCGGATGATGCCGGGATTTTGAAGGAGTTTTTGGTAGTGGGTCAGTTTGAGAAATCTCCCCCTTGCCATGCTTGAGCGGTTATGCTAAACTTGGGGTATGGCAAAAAAGAGGGAAAAGAAGGACGAGGACGTAAACGTGCTGGCCTCCTCGATAGTCCAGAAGGCCACAGGGGAGACTGAGGAGCCTAAGCCGGAGAAGAACCCCGCCGCCGTCGCTCTCGGCAGACTGGGGGGCCTCAAGGGGGGTAAGGCACGGGCTGAGAAGCTCTCCGCTAAGAAGCGGAAAGAGATAGCTAAGAAGGCCGCTACGGCTCGGTGGGGGAAGAAGAAGTAGTAGCTTTTTTTGCCTCGTTATATAAGTCGAGTTGGCCCTTTAAAACTTTTATAAAAGAAGCCAGCCTATCAGGAGTCACAATTACACTTGCTACGCAATCAGCTTTAATTTTTTTAGGTAGTTTTGGAGTGGGACCTAAGATGATTTCTGGTTTAAGTTCAAAGAAAGAAAGTTTAAATTCATACTCTATTACTTGCACCGTCATGTTGGTAACAAAGCGAGTAATTATAGTGTCTGGTACATGCCATTCGATAGGGAGCCCCCCTTTTATTTCCTGTTCTTTTTTCTTCTTGGCCATAATTAGTCTCCTAAGTATTTTTAATTAGCCGCCATAGCCATTCCATGCCCTCTGGGAAAGCAAATAGAAGGAGGAGAAGGTGCCGCCTTAGATGGTCCTTCTACCTCGGTTTTTGTTGCATCTGATGTATGTAACGGTGCGCGCTGTTCAAATTGCGCTTCGGCATCTGCCTCTTTTTGCTTATATTGCTCAACAACCTCTTCTGTTGGTTCAAAAACTATCTTTAACCGCGCATCTAAAGCATCGGCTATACGGAACAGAGTATTAAAGCTCCATGCTGAATACTCAGCCTGTTCGATTCGCGAAACGGCAGATTGCTTCATGTCTGACTCTTCGGCTAAATCAATTTGGCGTAAATTCCTTTTCCCTCGCAATACTCTAATGCTCATTGCGATTTCATCTTGTGCCTGACCACGAAAGAATCTCTCTCTAAAACCCTTATCTCTTTCGAGTTTTTCTGCAAGTTCTAACTTAATGGGTGTAATCGAAGTCATGTAAATCCTCCTGCCCTTCTTCAATTTTTCTTCTATTTTTTTGTGCCTGCTCTATATACCGGGGTCTTAATGGGTAATAGAAAGCATGGACAAATACTATTTTTTTGTTTGGCTTAAAGTAATATAATAAGCGTATTTGTTGGTTGTCTGCTTTGGCTCGCAATTCAAGTAAGCCATCTGTATTTTTTAGAGGTGCAGAAATTGGCCGCCTACACGCAGAACCTTTTTGGGATAAGATATCCAGTCTACGTAAAAGAACGTCTCGCGTCTCTTCGTTACACCCAACAAGGAATACATCTATAATGTCCCTGAACTGCCAAAGTGTCCAATCACTCATATAATATCACAAATTTGTGCTATGTCAAGGTTTTTGAGCTTGACCTTAATATAACAATTTTGTTATATTAATATATTCGCCGCTTGCAAGGCACATTTTATTATGGACAGGGGGAACTTACAAGCAAAATAAAGCTTGACAATGCTTGAGCGGTCAAGTATAATATAGTCATGAACAGGTTGAGCAGAGATAAGCAGAAACAGATAATAGCCGCGTTAGTAGAGGGGAATTCCATCCGGGCTACCTGCCGTATGACAGGGGCGGCGAAGGGTACGGTCCTAAAGCTCTTGAAGGACGTAGGGGAGGCTTGCTCGGAGTATCAGGATAAAGCCTTCCGTAACCTGTCCAGCACACGCATTGAGTGTGACGAGATATGGTCCTTCTGCTACGCCAAGAAAAAGAACGTGCCGGAGGAAAAGAAGGGGAAGTTCGGCTATGGCGATATATGGACGTGGACGGCTATATGCGCCGACACCAAATTGGTTCCGAGCTGGCACATAGGAAGGCGTGACGTAAAGACTGCCAAGAGGTTCATGGGGGACTTGGCAAGCCGCCTCAAAAACCGCATACAGCTAACCACAGATGGCTATAAGGCCTATTTAGAGGCCGTAGACTACGCCTTTGGGACCGACGTTGATTACAGTCAGCTAATCAAGGTCTATGGGACGGTACAGGAGAATCAGACCCGTTACAGCCCTGCAAAGTGCATGGGGACGGAAAAGAAGCCCATTAACGGGAAACCTGATTCCAAGAAAATATCCACAAGCTACGTGGAGAGGCAGAACCTAACCATGAGAATGAGCATGAGGCGGTTTACGAGGCTGACAAATGGCTTTTCCAAGAAGGTGGAGAATCTGGCCCACGCCGTGGCCCTGCATTTTATGTACTATAACTTCTGCCGGATACATAAGACGCTCCGAGTAACCCCGGCTATGGAAGCTGGCGTAACTAACAAGCTTTGGGAGATTGAGGATATTTTGGCATTGCTGGATTCAAAGGGAGGGGGTCTTACCAACAACCTTTCAAGAAGTCTTTGCTGAGTTCAGTAAATTTATCACATTCCTTCATTAACAGGTTAGAGTGTCCTCCCTTAAAATATGCGTTTTCGACATGGCGCCCCGTATCTTTTACTCCCCTCATTGCTTTTTCAAAATCACCATCGCCAGACACTAAAATTGCAATATCGTATAAATCCCGGTGTGCTGTGACCAACATGTCAACCGCTATGCTCACATCAACCCCTTTTTCCATGCGAAAGTCCGTACTGTCAACCTTTTTACAACTGCTACATGTAAAAGAACGGGTGCGCCTAACAAGTTTTCCTAAAGAGCGCTCCAAGTATGGTACTCTGTCAAGAGCCGAAAAGAATTTTTGTTGGGCTTTGTATTTTTCAGGATTTTCCAGTTGGTCGACGGGAGCATTATAATAGTATGTTCTTACTAACTTCCTTCCGTTTACGAGTTTATTTGCAAATTTTTCGAAATTTATCTTTGTTTTCCCTGAGCAGTGGCCTTTGAGCCCATGATAGAAGTTACTTCCGTCGATAAATATTACGACTCGGTCGTCTGCCATGCTTATGCCGCCTTCCCTCTAAATTGTACGGGGGGTTGAGGTTTACACCTCAACCCCCCGGAGGTAATACATCCACCGTTGCAGTGCAAAGGTGGGGGATTAATTCGATTGTGCAGACTATATACTGAAATCTTCCCCCTGTCAAGAGGAAATATATAACCATGCTTATATATAATTATAGCAGAATTGAGGGGAAAGGGGGGATTTTTTGGCCCCCCAGACACCCTGTTGAATGCGGGGTTTTTATTCTGGTTCCAGCGGGGGCTGATATTTTCGCCTTGATTAATTCAAACTGACCCACTACCGAGTTTTTCTATCTTACTCTCGTTGAACTTCGCCACCTTCCCCGGGTCGAACCCGGCGAACGCCCTGCGGTAGTTCTCGCGTTTTTTAAGGACAGTAAGCCAGCTAAGCCCGGCCTGCGCACCTTCGAGAACGAGGAACTCGAAGAGTTTTAAGTCGTCGTAGAGAGGCACCCCCCACTCGGTGTCATGATATTCGACATAGAGCGGGTCCGACACGCACCACCCGCACCTCTTCTTGTCCTTTTCGCTTCCCATATTATCTCCCGCCTTTTACCACAAAAGCGGATAAAGGAACACCTTTTAGCGCTTTTATTTTCAGGCAAAAAGAGCTACAATCTTACGCGGAGTCTTACGTCCGGGACTGCCGCTGAAACGCCACGGCCGGGACTGTCACGAAAACGCCACTGTAATATCAAGGGGGCGCATATGGTATTCGGGTTCGGGAAAAAAGAGAAGCTCGAAAAGCTCAGGGATACGTTCAACGAGCTCATGATGGATGGCGAGGTCGACGAGGCCGAGAAGGCCGGACGCGAGGCGCTCGAGGCCGCGGAGGAGGCCTACGGCAACGACCACCCGGAGTTCGCGCGCTCCATGACCGACCTCGGCCTCTTCTACGCCACGCAGAACGACTTCACCAAAGGCACGCCGCTCATGAACGGGGGCATGAGGATATGGACGAGGACCATCGGGGCCGACCACCCGGAGGTGGGGTTCTTCAAGTGCCGCCTGGCGGAGATCTACATAAACAGGCTCAGGCTCGACGAGGCCGAGCCGCTCTGCAAGGAGTCCATGAACGTGCTCGAGGGGGCGCTCGGTCCGGACGACCCGGCCGTGGGCTTCGCGCTGAACAACATGGGGGCGCTCTACCTGGTGCGCGGCAGGCTCGCCGAGGCCGAACCGCTCCACAGGCGCGCGCTCGAAATCAGGGAGAAGACGCTCGGCCCGCACCATACCGACATCTGCCAGTCGCTCGAAAACCTCGCCGGCGTATACCAGGCGCAGTGGCGTTATGGCGAAGCCGTAAAGATGATGCAGAAGGCCCTGTCCATATACGAAAAGCTCTTCGGCCCCTCCCCGCAGACGATCGACACGCTCAGCGGCCTCGCCGACCTCTATAACCTCTCCGGCAAGTTTACCGAGGCCGAGCAGTACCACAAGCGCTCCGTCGACATATGCATGCAGGCGCTCGGCCCGGCCGACCCGTTCGTGGCCAGGGCCTGGGGCAACCTCGGACGCTTCTACGCCGAGAGGTGCCGGGACACCGAGGCCGAACAGCTCTTCGACCGCGCGCTTTCGATATGCGAGAAGGCCTTCGGCAAGGACCACCTCTACGTCACCGCGACGCTCGAGGACCTCGCCACCTTCTACGTGACACAGCACCGCTACCACGAGGCCGAGGCCTTGATGGAGCGCATGCTCGACATATATAAAAAATCCTGCGGCGAGGAGAGCCCCGAATCCGCCCCGGCGCTAAATAACCTGGCCTTCCTCTACGGCAGCCAGGACAGGTTCGAAGAGGCCGAGGCCCTCTATAAACGGATACTCGACATATATAAAAAGGCCGGGGTGGACGACATTCAGACCCTTACCTCGGTCATGAACTTCGCCACCGTAAACACGAAGCAGGGCAAGTACGCCGAGGCCGAAAAACTCCTTAAGCTTGCGGTGGAGATAAACGAGAATACGTACGGAAAGGAGCATCCGGAGGTCGCCACGCACCTCGAGGAGCTCGGCACGCTCTACCGCGTATGGAAGAGATACGACGACGCCCTCTCGCTCTACAAGCGCTGCATGGCCATGAGGGAGGGCTGCTACGGGCAGGACCATCCGGACATGGCGCTCTCCCTTATAAACATGGCCGAGCTCTACACCGACCTCGAAAGGTACCCGGAGGCCGAGCACCTCTACAAGCGGGCGCACGCCATACACAAGAAGGCCATAGGCTACGAGGACGCGCGGCTGGCCTACGTCCTGCACTCCGAGGGCGAGTACATGAGGAGACAGGGGAAGCTCGACGAGGCGGAGCCGCTCTTCAAGCGGGCCCTGGCCATGAGGAAGAAGGTCCTGAGCCCCAGGGACCAGGAGACCGGGCTTACCGAGAGGAGCCTCGGAAGGGTCTACGCGGCGGCGGGCAATACCGTGGAGGCCGAACCACTCCTTAAAAACGCCCTATCCATCATGGAGCAGGCTTTAGGCGAGAACAGCCCGGAGGTGGCCGAATGCCTCGACGACATAGCGAAGTTCTACGAGGCGAGCGACAGGATACGGGAGGCCGAGGAGGAGTTCAGGCGCGCGCTCGAAATAAGAAAGAGGGTCATCGTGCCGACGCACCCGGACGCCGAAAAATCGCTTGCCAACGTCGGGGGGGTGCTCTGCCGCCAGAAAAAATTCCTCGAGGCCATACCGTTCCTGAAGCGATTGGTGGAGTTGAAGGAGAAGCTCGCAGGCCCCGAAAGCCCGAGCCTCGTGCCGCACATGAATAACCTCGCCGTCTGCTATACCTGCCTGAGCAACTACGACAAGGCCGAAGAACTCTTCAAGCGCATACTCGCAATAAGGGAAAAGGGACTCGGGCCGGACCACCCGAAGGTGGCCGAATCGCTTACCACCCTCGCAAAGCTCTACCGGAAGTTCGCGAAGAACGCGGAGGCCGAGGCGATGGAAGAGCGGTTGAAGGGTATGAAGGGCTGAGAGCGGGACGCGCGAGCGGAAGGCAGTACCGGAAAAGTACCCCCCCC
>JAZGJJ010000038.1 GCA_036482575.1 Thermodesulfobacteriota bacterium | reverse complement strand
GTCTCGCCATGGGCACTCCGCCCGAGACCTTCAAGGACAGGGGCAGACTCCCGAACCTGGACGACAATAAATGGATGATGGGGCACTGGTACTACCCGCAGGAGATATACTGACATGGCAGTACCTAAAAAGATAAAGGGGAGAAGGCGGGGGAGGGGGGGGAGGGGGTGGAAACTGCTTCTCATCGCCCTTGCAGTCCTCGCTGTCGCCGTGGCCGCGGGCATGCAGGTTATGTCCGTTAAAAAGAAAGGGGAGGTCGCCGGGGCGGCCGAAGCCTATATGAACGGTGTTTCCTGCGGGGACTTCTCAATCGTGTTCAACTACCACGGCCCCTCGCAGAGGAGGAAGCTCATGCTCATGCAGAGGTCCGGGGATGACGTCGAGGCGCGCCTGGAAGAGCTCTTTAACGAGAGGGAGGCTTCCTTCCGCGAAGCCGAGCCCGGCGAGGATCTGAGCGGGGAGTGGTCGGAAAAGGCGCTCTTCGTGGACGCCGGGGAGTTCAGGGTGCTTGGCGTTGAGATGGTGGAGGACATCGATAACCCCTCTCAACCGCTCAGGGACAGGCAGAACGCGATAGTGACGGTCGAGGCCGTCTACCACGACGAGGAAGGGGCCCCGGACTTAGGCGGTAAGATAAAGAAAGCGGTCTTTAATGTAAAGATGGTCCACAGCAGCAACGTCGCAAGGACGCTCCGCGGTGAGGTCCCGTTCTCGCGCTGGCTCTTCCAGTCCGTCTCCATGGAGGAGGGGACGGTGGAAAGGTGGTAGGGGGGGGTCCATGGCGCTTGTCGTAGTCTTTACCGCAGCCCTGGTCGTGAGCGCGGCGCTCCTGTTTTCGGTCCAGCCGATGTTCACCCGGATGGTCCTGCCCATGCTGGGAGGCACGCCGGCGGTCTGGAACACCAGCCTGGTCTTCTATCAGGCGGCACTGCTCGCCGGCTATGTCTATGCCCATATAACGGCAAGGTGGCTCGGGGTAAGGCGCCAGGCCGCGTTGCATATGGTGCTCCTTCTGGCAGCCTTCCTGGCCCTGCCGGTCGGGCTCCCCGAGGGCTGGACCCCGGCGGGGTCCGGCAGCCCCATACTGTGGCTCTTTACGGTACTACTGGTATCGGTGGGGCTGCCTTTCTTCGTCGTATCGGCCACGGCCCCGATGCTCCAGAAGTGGTTCTCGCAGACGGGCCACCCGGATGCGAGTGACCCGTACTTCCTGTACGCGGCGAGTAACGCCGGGAGCATAGTGGCGCTTCTCGGCTATCCGCTGCTGGCCGAGCCCTACCTCCGCCTCAAAGGGCAGGCCTTTGCGTGGACCGGGGGATACGTCCTGCTGGTCGTCTTGATCTCCGCGTGCGCCTTGATTGTGTGGAGGACGACCGTAAGCGGAGCGCGCGAAGAGTCCCCGGCCCCCGGAGAGGACTCAGTGTCCGGCGAGGTCCTTGCACCACCGGACGGCGGCAGGCGCGTGTGGTGGGTGCTTCTGAGCTTCGTCCCATCGAGCCTGCTCCTGGGAGTTACCACGCATATCAGTACGGACATAGCCTCGGTACCGCTTCTCTGGGTGGTCCCGCTCGCGCTTTATCTCCTTACGTTCGTCATAGTGTTTGCCAGGAGGCCCGTCCTCGGCCACAGCCTGATGCTGAGGGTGCAGCCCATCCTCATCGTGGCCGTCCTGGCGCTGCTCGTCGAGGGGTGGGTGGTCATATGGTGGGTGGCCTTCCCCTTGCACCTCGCGGCGTTTTTCGTGACCGCGATGGTCTGCCACGGCGAGCTCGTAAGCAGTCGCCCCCCGGCCGCGGACCTTACCGAGTTCTACATCTGGATGTCGGTGGGCGGTATCCTGGGGGGCGTGTTCAGCGCGATAGTGGCCCCTGTGGTCTTCGACTCCGTGGCCGAGTACCCGCTGGCTATAGTGCTGGCCTGCCTCCTCCGCCCGTTTACCGGGCTCGGCGGCCCGAAGCCGTACGACCGCGCCCTCGACTTCATCCTGCCGCTCCTCGCGCTTGTGCTGCTCCGGGGGGTCGACCTCGGTTATGACGCGGGCATCCTCGAGAGGGGAGGGAATGACACGGTTGCCATCGTTTCCCTTACGGCTGTCTTCTGTTACTTCATGAGCGAGCGGCCCGTACGTTTCGGCCTGACGGTCGGCGCGGTCGTTCTGGCCGGTGCTTTGTGGGGCCGGATGGAGACCGACGTGGTGTACAAAGAGAGGAGTTTCTTCGGCGTGTCAAGGGTTAAGCTGGAAGTCGAAGGCCGGTATACCACCCTTTACCACGGCACCACCATACACGGCGTGCAGAGCACGGACCCCGCCCGGCGTTTAGAGCCGCTCGCCTACTATACGCGCGAGGGGCCGATAGGGGACGTGTTCGGTGCGTTATCGACAAGGCCCGGCCCGCTCCGGGTCGCGGTCATAGGGCTCGGCAGCGGGGTCATGGCCGGATACGCGAGGCCCGGGGACCAATGGACCTTCTACGAGGTCGACCCGGTGGTGGAGCGCATCGCGCGCGATACGCGTTACTTCACCTTCCTGGAGGACTCCCCGGCGGAAGTCGACGTGGTCCTCGGCGACGGGCGGCTCTCGCTCGAGAGCGCCCCGGACGGCCAATACGACCTGCTCGTCTTCGACGCCTTCAGCTCGGATGCCATCCCCATGCACCTCATTACCAGGGAGGCGTTGAGGCTCTATACCTCCAAACTCGCCGACGGCGGGATCATGGCCTTCCACATCTCGGACAGGTACCTAAACCTGGGCCCGGTGCTTGCCGCCCTTGCAGAAGACGCGGGCCTTTCCGCCATGGCAAAAGAGGTGGGTGACGAAGGCGAAGCCAGCAGAGAGACGTTTGAGTTCGGCTCGGTCTGGGTGGTGATGGCGCGCCGGATGAATGATATGGAGGAACTGGCCGAATATCCCTGGTGGGAGCCGATGCCGACCAAGCCGGAAGACGGGTCGTGGCCCGCCCCCTGGACCGACGACTTCTCGAATATCCTCGATGCCCTCAGGTGGAAGATGTAGTTAAGACGGGAAGTGCTGCAGTTGCCCGTTTTACTTCTCCTCCCCCTCCCTCTCACGCCCCTGCCAGATGCCGACGGCGAGGACAAGGCCGCCGCTTATCAAAAGGACGTAGTAAAAAGGGTCGATCGGCAGCCCCGCCTTCAGGGAAAGCATGGTGTTCAAAGTGCCCAGGAACAGCAGCACGCAGCCGAAGAACTGTTTTCCCGCCGCTCTCTTGGTTTTTTTAGTGCGCTTGCCATTCATATTTAAGAATCCTTGTTGCCGTAGCAGCCGGTACCCGCCGCTCTCTTGGTTTTTTTCATGCGCTTACCTTCCACGTTTTTTCTTTATGCGTTTATTTTCCATGCTTTAGGAAACCTTGTTGCTGTCTACGGCCTTCTCTCCGAGATAAAAATTCCGGTCGACGCCCGGTATGTCCTGATGACGAGCACAAGGCCCGCTCTGTTGGAATCGTAGACCGACACGTCTACGTTTTTGGAGTTTTTTCCCTTGCCCGATGGTTTGGAGATCAACCACGCCCCCTTCGGGACCTGCCTTGCGAGGCTCCTGCACGGGCCGGGCGGCGGCTGCTGGCCCGGGGGTTGGCCGGGGTACCAGATCCTGCACTTGCCCGGAGGCGGCAGGTGGCCGGGCGGGATATTCAGCGGCCCTCTCTTGTCGACCTTGTGTCCGGCCGGAGGCGGTCCGCCCCCTCCGCCCCCCCAGTCCGTGCCTCCGCCGACTATAATCTGATCACACCCGGCGAGGAAAAGTACAGCCGATACGAAAATGCAGACGATTACGTTCCTAAACATAGCCCCCTCCTTTGGGGACCGGCGGATGCGGGGCGGCTTCTCAGTCGCCGGCCGGTCTTCCGGTCCTTCCCTTTAGCTCGGCCATTATCTCCGGGGTTATCTCCTTGAGCCTCCTATTCTTCGCGTACCTCTCAAGCCCCCTCTTTACCATGGGCCTTAAAAATATCGGCACCTTCTTCAGACGCACCATTGCGGCATCCGTCCAGACCGGGTCGACGGCCGGGGCGGGGGCCCGGTCCTTTTTGTCTTCCGGCTCGTAGCTGCACCACGGGTCCTCGCCCATAAGGTCGCCGGAGGCGGCGAGCGACCTGGCCCGGCACCCGCCGCAGATGTCGTTGAACTCGCAGTCGCCGCAGCGGCCGGTATACTTACGCTCCCTTAAAGCGAGAAACATGGGCTCGGTATCCCATATTTCCCTGAGGCTTTTCTCTTTCAGGTTGGACCATTTACTAACGGCACTCTCGGGTATGTAGGGGCACGGCGTAACGAAACCCTCGGGAGAGACCCTGAGGTAGCCCGTGGCCGCTATGCAGCCGCTCGTCTCTCCCTTAAGGAGCGCGCTCTCGGGGTTCTTCTGGCTCGCTATGCGGAGGATGTGCGGCGCGCATCGGGCCCGCACCATCATCTCCCCCTCCAGCTCCCGCTCGGCCTCCACAAGATAGGTCAGCACCTCTTCGTATTGCTCAGGGGTTATGTCGGTTACGTCCTGCCCCCTTCCGGTGCAGACGAGGAAGAAGATGTTCACCGCCCGGGCCCCTTTCCCCCGCGCGAGCTCTATAACCTTCGGCACCTCCCGGTGGTTGTCCC